>JAYVUJ010000363.1:0-5545 GCA_043788035.1 Ferruginibacter sp.
CTTCAAGCATAGCTAAATTATTTAGCTTAGAATTACTAACTTATTTAGATGTAAACAAGCACTATATTTACTATGCGAAACAAATACCTAATTCTATAATTTTTTTATTATCTGTAAATTGGTAGCGCTTCAATTTTACGCCGTACATTTTATTATTAAAAACTATTAAATTTAAATTAAGTATCATGCAAAACAGAGGCAACTTTTTACAGCTTTGGGTTAGTTTGCGTAAGGGGAATAGTATTGACCAGCACTACGCAGCCTTATATTTTTTTGTAGGACACGGTATGCCGCTTAAAGTAAAGCCTCGTTTTATGTAGCATAAAATGAGGCGGTATATTGTGCGCTATAAAGTAACAAATATGGCAGGCAGTTGCTTATTTATTATCAATTATCCATTAAAAAATTATGCATTAATTACGTAGTGCGTTTCCAGCAAACCCTTATCCTTCATAGCTTTCCAAAAAGTATCGGGGATTTTTTTGGTAGCCATTTCAATATTTCTTTTTACTTTTTTTGGGTCAACCGTACTTACGGCTACGCTGTTTACGCCGGGTATGTTAAAGCCAAATGCAAAACATGCTTCAGCAGGTTGTATATTATATTCTTTGCAGAGCTCAAAAAATTCTTCCCGCCATTTGTATAGGGCTTTTCCTTGTGCGGTATTCTCATCTACCAGCATATAATTATAATGGTCGCGCCCAACTAAAAAGCCGCCGTTAAAGACGGCTGAGTTAATTATTACCGTTCCTTGTTGGTGCAATCCGCCAACAAAATCGATCAATTCTTTTGGGTGCGAATGGAGCGATAAACTATTGGCAATCATTACCCAATCTAAAGGCACATCTTTAGAAATACGTTGAATAGACCGCCAGTTTTTAGCGCCTACGCCAACCGAATTAATTTTGCCTTGTTGCTTTAATTCGTTTAATGCGGTGTAAGCGGCTAGTATATCTTCGTATTTTTTTGCCTCATCTTTTGCATTGGTTGCAGTCGCCAGATATTCATCCGGGTCGTGTACAGAAGCCATCTGCGAATCGTAATCTCCCAACAATTCATTGCCCTGTTCAAAACATTCAATAATACCATTGTAGCTAATTCTTTGTACCGCATCATTTTTCATATCCTTCCAAATATCCCTTTCAAACGTTGGCTGAGGCGTTGTTAATTCCGTTTGGTACCAGCCTAATTTATTGCTGATAATAACGCCATCTTTTGGTACGCCTAATTCTTTCAGGCATTTGCCCAATACTTCCAAAGCTAAGCCAGCACCGTATTTGCCGGCAGTATCAAACATTGGTATTTCTGGCGCATGCTTAATCGATTCTTTTATAATTTCAAATTTTACGGCATACGGCACAACCTCGTACAGGTTGCCTAAGCCGCTGGTACCAAAAATTACGGGTGGTAATTTTAGGGTAGTATTTGTTTCATTGCTGGCTGGCTTTGTTACAATCGCTGACATGTATTTTAATTTTAAAGTTGATAAAATGCAGTGGCATTGTTGCCAAAAAAATCGTTTTGTTCTGTGATTGAAAAATCAGTAAAATAATTTTCAACAACCTTTATTATTTTTTGGTACGTTCCCGCTACCAGGCACACTGGCCAATCGCTGCCATACATTATTCTTTTTGTACCGAACGCTTGTACTACTGTATCTATGTAAGGCGCAAGCTGTACCGGTTGCCAAAGCTGATGATCAGCTTCTGTGGCCATGCCGCTTATTTTACACCAAACATTATCGTGTTGTGCAATGGCTTTAATATCTCTTTGCCAATCATCGATTAGCCCAGCTTTTATGTAGGGCTTTGCTATATGGTCAATTACAAATTTTTGTTGTGGAAATTTCTTCACTAATTGTATTGCCGCTGGCAGATGTTTGGGAAAAATCAGCAGGTCGTATGTAAAGCCAAATTCCTGTAATGTTGCAATACCATTTATAAAATCTGGCTGCAACATAAAAGATGGATCAAGCCCTTGCAAAATGTAGCGAAAGCCTTTGATATTGCTAAACTGTTTGTAATAAGCTAATCTTTCGGGAACATTTTTTGCAGTAAGCCCAACCCAGCCAACTACTCCTTTTATACAGGCATTTTCATTAGCAAGCGATACTAAAAAGTCAGTCTCCGCCTCAGTTTCATCTGCCTGCACCGCCACACAGCCTGCTACATTACTTTGCTGCAGCACCGGCAGCAGGTTGGCTGGTAAAAAGTCTTTTCTTATTATTGACATGCTATCATCTATCCAGCTATGCTTGGTTGCATCATAATGCCAAAAGTGCTGGTGGCTATCAATTTTTTGCATAGTCAACGCAGGTTTGTTTACTGGTACCTAACCCATCAATACTTAACTCTACTACATCGCCGGGCTTTAAATATACCGGCGGGTTAAACCCCAGCCCAACGCCTGCGGGGGTGCCTGTACTAACAATATCGCCGGGCAATAAAGTCATGAACTGGCTAATGTAAGAAACCAAAAAAGGTATGTTGAAAATCAGGTCATCGGTGTTGCTATCCTGCATCATTTTATCATTTACTTTTAACCATAAGCGCAGGTTGTGTGGGTCGGCAATTTCATCTTTTGTTACCAGCCATGGACCGATTGGTGCAAAAGTGTCACAGCCTTTTCCTTTATCCCAGGTGCCACCACGTTCTAGTTGAAACTCCCTTTCGCTTACATCATTATGCAAGGCAAAACCAGCAACATAATCCATTGCTCCGGCTTCTTCCACATAGCTTGCTTTTTTGCCCATTATAAACGCCAGCTCTACTTCCCAATCTGTTTTAATAGAATTTTTTGGGATGGTGATGGTATCGTTTGGTCCACCTAAAGATGTAGTTGATTTAAAAAAAATGATAGGTTCTTTAGGGATGGGCGCATTAGTTTCTTTAGCATGCTTGGCATAATTTAAACCGATACATACAATCTTAGAAGGGCGAGCCACAGGGCTTCCCAGCCTTGTGCCAACTGCAACAACGGGTAAATTTATAACACTCCCTGCAACAATTTTAGCCAATTGCAGCAAGCCTTCACTGGCAAAAAAATGCTCATCATAGTCTTTTATAAAACTGCTTACATCATAGTTAATACCATCTATGTGAACGCCTGGCTGCTCTTTGCCAAATTCTCCAAAACGAATTAATTTCATGTTTTTATTTTTATGTTTTGCTTAATTGTACCATTGTACAAAAGCATATTGGTAATTGTTTTTTAATCGGGTTTGGGCACTGCTTAGGTATTTAATTTTATAAAGCCTCCATCGATAGGGTAATCCATGCCAGTTACAAAGCCTGCTTCATCGCTGCAAAGGTATAAGGCTAGTGCGGCTACTTCATCCACCGTGCCCATCCTGCCGATGGGTTGGCTCCTGGATAATTTTTCGAACATCTCTTCTTCCTTACCGGGATAATTTTTTGCTATAAACCCATCTACAAAAGGGGTATGTATCCTGGCTGGCGAAATGGAGTTGCAGCGGATATTATCTGGCAGGTAATCTTTAGCCACGCTTAAGGTCATGGCAAAAACGGCGCCCTTGCTCATGCTGTAGGCAAACCTATCTGCAAGCCCCACCCAAGCCGCAATAGAGGCGATATTTAAAATAACGCCACTTCCTTTGCTTTTAAATATTGGCAACACTTCGTGCAGGCAATTGTAAGTACCTTTTACGTTTACGTTAAATACTTTTGTAAAATCTTCTTCGCTGGTAGTATCTGCCCGGCCTACATTGGCTATGCCGGCGCAGTTTACTAAAATATCTATACTGCCGATTGCTGCAAAAATTTCTTTTACCACTTGTTGGTTACTAACATCGCCGCTATGCGCCAAAGCCCTGCCGCCACTGGCTATTATTGCCGCTGCCGTTTGGTCGGCGTGTGTTTTATTAAGCTCTATAATATGCACGGTAGCGCCTTGCTTGGCAAACATTTCTGCAATGGCTTTACCGATACCGCTTCCGCCGCCGGTAATTACTGCTGCTTTATCTGTTAAGGAAAACATATCTTATATATTAAGGTTAAACAAGTTTAAAAATAGTATCCATCAGTACCCATTTCTCACCTCCCTTTGCCCAGGGTATAGAAGCCTGGAATTTCCACATTAGCTGCTCCCATTGCTGTACTTTTTCATTTGCAGCATCCATAGCCGATTTTCGCTCGAAACTAAATGTTCCATCGGTATCCATTATCATAAATAAACGGTTGCCGGTCCGGTAAATTTCCATTTGTGCAATGCCTGCATCGAGGATGCTTTTTTTAATTTCTGGCCAGCAGTTTTCGGCTTTGTGCCATTGTTCATATTCAGCAATCAATGCTGGGTCATCAACAAGGTCAAGCGCATAGCAAAATCGTTTCATTGTTGTAGTTGAAGTTATAATTTAAGTTATGAGTTATGAATTATGAGTTTTGGGCTAAGCGTATACCATAAAACAATCCCTTAAAACTTTTTAACAAGATACCTAATAAAACATAAATATATTACTGCTCTTCAATACTTGCAAGAATAGCTTAATTAAATAATAAAATAAGGTAGGAAATTTGTTATGAGTTAGGAAATCAGTTATTAGTTATGAGTTATGTCGATTTGGTTACGCTGCAAATATTTGTGTAGGTAAAATGTACATTTTTTGAAGAAAGTCGCAAATTGAAACTTATAACTTATAACTCATCACTTATAACTCCAAAGCGTCTTCCTCGCTCAAAGCTTGCTCTACCAGATGGGCTGGTAATTCCCTGGCTGGTTTTGTATGATGTACTTTTTGCTTCATCTGCGATGCCTGGCTTAACACGTTTCCCCGGCCGGTATGCAGCTTTTTCTGTGCATCTTTAAAAGTGGCGGAAGCTTTATCCAGCGTGGCACCTACTTTTTCAAAGTCTTCAATAAAGGCGGCTAGTTTCTCGTAAATCTTTACTGCTTTTTCTGCTATCTCCTGGGCGTTCTGGTTAATGCCTTCCCGCTTCCAGAGGTCGTACACTAGTTTCATGGCAGCAATTAAATTGGTGGGGCTTATCAATAAAACCCTTCTTTTATATGCGTATTGCCATAGCTCGCGCTCTGCCTGCATAATGGTAATATAGGCGCCTTCTACTGGTACAAAAAGCAGTACAAAATCTAAGGCGCCAACGGCATCCTGGTATTTCTTTCCGCTCAATCCATCTATATGCCGGTGGACCGATTGCAGCAATAAGCCTAATGCCATTTTTTGTGCGTCAATATCGGTCGCATTGCTATATTGTTCATAGTGAAGCAGCGAAACTTTGCTATCAATTACAATGCTGCGGTCATCTGGATAACGGATGATAATATCTGGCTGTAATGCGTTGCCTGTTTCGCCCTCGGTATGCTCCTGCACAAAATAATGGATGCCTTTTTGCAGGTCGGCATATTCCAAAATACTTTCTAATATCATCTCGCCCCAGTTGCCTTGCTGCTTTACCTGCCCACGTAAAGCATTGGTTAAATTATTTGCTTGCGCAGATAAAGTATTGTTAAGCTCCAGCATGTGCTTTATCTGCTCCCTTAAAGATATGCGGTCGTTCGATTCTGTTGT
>JAYVUJ010000364.1:0-6214 GCA_043788035.1 Ferruginibacter sp.
TCGTTATCTTTTATATAGTAACAAAAAATCGGCTCTACTACACCATTGCCGTCAAAGTCTTTTGCTATTAATTGCGCAGGCTGCAAGCTGCTAATGTGGTAGGGGTTATTTAAGCCAAGGTTGCCAGCTATTATATCCATATCACCGTCGTTATCAATATCTGCAATAGCAAGGCTTCGCCAAAAACCCGGTAGCTCTTTTAAGCCTGTTGGCGTTATTTCGTTCAATGTACTGCCATTATTTTTAAATATCCGTATGGGCATCCAATCTCCTGCAATGATAAGGTCTGGCTTTTTATCGTTGTCGATATCAATCCATACCGCGGCATTAAGCAGCCCGGGGTTTTCCAGTGCAGGGCAAAAGCTTGCTGTTACGTCTGTAAACTTACCATGGTCATTACGCAATATATAACTGCGTGGAGGCTCCGGATAGGTACCCAGCGAAACCCTTCCCCCAATAAATATATCCATATCCCCGTCTCCATCTATATCTGCAACTGCAAGGCATTTGCCGGGCGTACGCACAAGCGGCGAAAACGCTTTATCATCCAATTTAAAATTTCCTTTTCCATCATTTAAATATAAACGCGGCCGGTAAAAAGAGGAGTTTACATCAAATTCGCTGCTGCCGCCAACTATTAGCAAGTCAAGGTCATTATCGCCATCGGCATCAAAGAAAACGTTTTGCATGTCTTCCTCGTTTTTTGTACCTGTTACAAGGGCGCTACTTTTAAAAGTTCCGCCAGGCTGCTGTAAAAAAATCTTGCCCGATTGGTGGAAGGCTCCGCCGATAAAAAAATCTTCAAGCCCATCACCGTTTACATCACCGGTACTTATAAACGGACCTTCCTGCGAATATTTTTGTTGTATCAATGATTGGAAAGCGTAATCAAAAAAGAACGATTCTTTATGGTGAAAATCTATTGCAAGCTTGTCAGTAATCTCCTCGAAAAAAATATTTCCGGCAGGCTTAGCTACCACGTAACCAACAGTTGCGGCAGCATAATTTACTTGCAATATGGTATCGCTGGATGGGTTTTTTATAACCTGCATTTTTTTATCTGCCCAAATAATTTTTAACGAATCAATAGCCGTATTACCGAAGCCAAAATGCAACCGGTTATCTACAGAAGACAAGTAACCTCTTACCGGGTATTGTTCTGCCATTTGCGTTAAGCCTTTGCTGTAAGCGTATACAATAGTGCCAAAACCATTTTTATTTAAGCTGTCGCCATTCAATGTAATGGTGAGGTATTTCCGAGCATTATTTTGCGTTGCTGCAGGCATATCATTGCGCATAATAAAAGCCTCGCCGTTTATATTATTGGTAATAATATCCAGGTTGCCATCATTATCAAGGTCGGCGTAAGCAGCGCCGTTAGATATTGATTGCTGGTTTATGCCCGCACTTACAGAAATATCTTCAAAGGTAAAACCACCCTTGTTACGGTATAAATAATTACGCATAGGCACGCTGCCCAATGATGCCAGGTGATCGATAAATGCCCTGCGCTGCGTAATATTATTATCAGGCAAACCACTTTGCTGAACGGTATTTTGCCTGTATTCTAAAAAATCTATGTTGATAGGGTCGCGCCCCATGCCATTGCCTATATGTATATCTTTCCATCCATCATTATCAAGGTCGGCCATCAGTACGCTCCAGCTCCAATCTGTTTCGGCTATACCGGCCATTTCGCCTACCTCGCTAAAGAAAGGCTCATCTCGACCGTTAATTTTTCGGGTACCATTATTTAGTTGTAACATGTTGTGGATATACTCCGGCTCATACCCTTTTTCCATTTCCAATTGATGGCGCTGGTCGCTCAAAAAAGAATACATCATTTTTTTTCTTTCGTTGGTTTCCGGCTGCATGTCGAGGGTTATTATATCCGGGCGGATATCGTTGTTAAGGTCGGCCGCATCTGTGCCCATGCTGGAATAGCTTTGGTGTTTTATAGCAGATGCAATGCAATTGCTGAAAGTCCCATTTTTATTGTTAAGCCATAATAAATCGTTGCGTATGTAATCATTCGCTACATAAATATCAGGGTATCCATCTCCATTAAAATCACTCACTACAACCCCAAGCCCGTTGCCATCTTCTACTATGCCAGCTTGTTTGGAAACATCTTTAAATACAGGATGACCCATGCCTGCGGGCACCCCTTCGTTGTGGTATAATTTATCTGCCGCTAAAGAATTGGTGTTTACTTTTTTATCGCGTATATCGTTAGGGCGTGTATCATTTAAATCATGGTTAAGCAGGTACATATCAAGCCTTCCATCATTATCATAATCCAAAAAAACTGCCTGGGTAGAATAGGAAGTGTCTGCAAGCCCATACGCTTCGGCCTCTTCCTTAAAAGTAAGGTTATGCTGGTTTATAAAAAGCAGGTTTTTTCTTTGAGTACCCGTTACCCTTCCGGAAACTGATATATAAATATCGAGCCAGCCATCGTTATTAATATCTATAACACTAACACCGGTACACCATGCATTTGTGGTTATGCCCGCTGTTTTTGTTACATCTGTAAATTGCATGTGGCCTTTGTTTACGTACAATGCTGAACTTACCTGGTTGCCTGCAAAAAAAATATCTGGCAAGCCATCATTATTAAAATCGCCTATGCCTACACCGGCGCCCATGTAAGTATATTCATTGGTGAACATGTTTAATGAGTCGCTTTCGGTAATGGTATTTTTAAAATTAACCCCTGTTGAAGCTGAAGGCAGTATCGTAAAAGACAAGCCACCTTTTTTACCTGCCGGCGATTTGCAGGAAACAATTGTACATAATAGCAACGAGGCAAGTAAAATATTTTTCACAAAAAAATTTAAGCAGTACATAAAAAAAAGCGTGAAGGATAATGGTAGATTTTTCACCAACATATCCTTCACGCATCAAAAGTTAACACTTATATTTTAATTCTGTTTATGTTAAAGGATTTTTAACCTAACGCCAGCCCTTGCACGAGGGAAAGAGGAGCTTAACCCTTGGGCTTAAAACAGCTTCATCCAATTACATTGACCAACATCCCTATTTTTTATCAGCTACCAGGTACACCACACTTAGCGCTGGCACACTAATTTTTATAGTGCCGTTTAGCGGTGCTGAATAAGATTTAAGCGTTGCGTAATTAAGTGGCCCGCCGGTTGCTGTTGATGGGCCTGTACCGTTTACATAAACCTGCCCGGAAAAACTTCCATTATCGGTACCACCTGTTAACACGTTCCAATAATAATTAGCCCCTGCGGGGAAATGCTTAAAGTCGATAGCAACAGTATGGTTTAACGAACCTGTATTTATAATTACGGTACCTGCCTGCCCTGATGAAAAAGTGGAAGAGTAAGTGGTAACATCCGCATTTACGGATTTAAGAGAATCCTTGACCATCCTATCGCCCAAAAATTGTTGAAAATAATATAGGTAATAATAGGCTGGGCGTGGGTTCCATAATGGCGCACCAGGCTCATCCCCGTGGTTAAAAAGCCCCATGTCGTCGCCATTGCTCCAGCCATTTGCAAAATCCCAACGGCTTGCTTCGCCAAAGTTATTTTTAATTATTGAACCTAATGTTTTGGCTGCATGCATACCTGCTATGAAAGATACATTTTGCTTTGAACCAGCAGCCTGTATATTCCATTCTGTTAAAGCAACTGGCTTAATACCGGCACCCGCAGCAGCTACCTGGCTTTTAACATAATCCATTACGCTGCCTGGCACACTGGCTGCAGTTTTAAGGATGTCTGCCGCAGAAGAATTTGCGTTATAATCCGTAAAATAATCATGCACAATATAATAATCAGGCGAGTTGCCTGCTTTTATCAATACGCCCTGGTTCCAGGTTTGTATGCTTGTATAATCGTAAGAAGCGGCTGGCTTATCATATAAAGTTGCACCGATATAAATAGTAGCGCCTGTTTGTTTAGCGGCAGCCTTCATTGAATCTGCAAAAACTGTAACATGCTGCCCATATAATGCACCGGTAACTAATGCAGGCTGCCCATCTTTATTTGTTGCGGGGTCTATTTTATAGCCCGCTTCCCAATTGCCATAGGTTTCATTGCCTATCTCCCAATACTTAGTGCGGCCATTGTCAAAGCGCACCCAGTCGGCCGCAAGGTGTGCAGCGGCGGCAACAGGGTTTGCACTGGTACCATATCTGGCGTACCCATAGTTAATGGTAATAATGCCCGTGCTTCTGGTTTGGGCTAATAACTTATAATAGTTATCCAGGCTAAAAGTCCAGGAGGCTGTATTGCCTCCATACCAATACCATTTAGTTTGGCTGGCATTGCCGCTTGCATCCAGCAAGGTTGATGGTACATCTGCAGGCGCAGGATTGGCATCGGTACCATTCCAAAAATAAACATCGCTTATACTGCCTGCCGGGGCCCGGATGATATTCGGCGATAAGTCTTTAAGGTATTGTACCAATGGCGCTTGCGTTACTATTTGGCCAGACCAAAGATTGGAGTTATTGCCATAAACCAGGGGAAGCACTTTAACCAGCACATTATTAACGTCAATGCTTAAAGAATCTGTAATTGATCCGGATGGTATAGTGCCAGGCACAGTGCCTGGTACAGTAAATGTACGCGGGGCCCAGCTATCCTGAAAAAAACCAATGGTTGCGGCTACGGTAGGGTCAACTGGCTTATAGGTAGAATCTGTCCCCGTATTTCCACCTCCTCCCCCACCTGCAGGAGTAGTTGTTGATGTATTTTTTTTACAATTAGTTGCAAACAGCATAATGGCGCATAAAGCCAGGATGCCGGATTTATAGTTGATCATCATTTTTTATAATTTATTTGCCCTTCACTATCCGTATGTTATCAATAGCAATTTCTAATGTATTGGCAGGTATTAAGCCTGCGCCAGTGTCATTAATAATTGCAAAACATAAGGCGTTGACAGGATAATCTGTAAACTTAGACGCTGGTGAACCACTTGAAGGGAAAGACTTAAGGTCCCATAAATTAATAGTAGGGTCACCTACTGATATAAATTTACTAAGCGGTATAGTGGCCGTTACCCAGCCAGCTGGTTCATATTTTCCCCCTGGCGATGTACTCCATGGCTCAAACCTGCCCAGGTAATTATGCCATTTATACCAACCGCCCATCATTACCCAAATGGCACCACTGCTCCATTCGTTTTTTGAATAAAATTCAAACTTGATAGAATAGTTACTGACAGATTCGGAAGTATTACTGACCCATGGCACATCATTTAATTGAATAAAACCTGGATTACCTTGACTACCAACACCGCTATTATTGGCCATAGGGCTTCCCTGCAAAAAAACGGCTGTAGCATTGGTGCCACCAGGGTAAGCAGTTGCTGCATCTGGAGCTTTGGAGTAACCTCCGGTCCAGCCTACAAAACCAGTATTATCCGAGTTATTCTGAACATCAAAAGTGCTTAAATAACCAGGAGAAGGGTGCGTTATGTAAGTATCGAATAGCTGTGGTACGGTAGCTATTCCTAAGGCGCCGATTATCCTTACAGAATCGGGTGAAGTAATACCTGCGGGAACCGTAACAGTAACTGCAGTTACACTTGTAGGCTTTACGTTTGTACCGTCTAAGCCTCCGGGAAATATAACCCTGGTAATGCCTACGAAATTAGTACCCGTGATAGTAATGGTTGTACCGGCAGTTGCATTTTCATTGGAAATATTGGTAACTACCATTGGTGGCGGGTATCCGAAAGCGGCAGCGCCAAAAGTACAATATACACGCAATGAATCTGAAAAGGCAGTGCCTGGCGGAATGACCGCTGTTATTTGCGTGAACGTTTTATTTACAGTATAAGAAAGGGCCGTATCTGCTGTGCCGGGAACAGGAAAAGTAATTTTTTTAATGCCTTGAAAATTATACCCATTGATATATACAAGGCTGCCACTGTTATCGAATGTAATGGAGCTTATAGATGGAGGCGGCAGGTATAAGGTAAAAGGGAATATTACCGTGCCATGATCTGTAACAACTTTTATTACATTGGGCACTTTAGGGTCTGTAGCAATTGTTTGCGCACTGCCCGGTATCGTAACAATAATATTAGTACTAGTTGCATATACGGGATTAAAATAGGCAAGCGTATCATTAAAAAAAACTTGCTTAAGCCCGCCAAGGTTATTGCCTTGTATAACAATTAAGGTACCGGGCACAGACTTTACAAAAAAGCTATCCCGTTTAGTTGTATCTAC
>JAYVUJ010000365.1:0-3685 GCA_043788035.1 Ferruginibacter sp.
CCTTTATTAGACCCTGCAGAACCTGCCGCGTTATAATCTACCGCAGAGGGGCGGCTCCAGAAATATTTATCGTTTGTAAATTTTTGCCCAACATTGACATAGCCAACTACTTTGCCATTTACGCTTACTGTTTCGCCTTTGCCGCCGCCGGGGGCTAGTTTAGCTATGGCCGCAATAAATAGCGGGTATATTACTGAACATAGCACAATAAGTACAAGCGTGAGTTTTAAAGAAGGCAATAAATATTTTTTCATTTTATTATTTTTAAAGATTTCTATTTTTAATATTGAAAAGAAGTTTTGTGATTGATGCGCTACGGGCTTTATCAGTACAAGTGGCGCACCAGCCGCAAAAGCGATTTTACATAAATAAGCTTAACAGCATGTCTATTAATTTTATGCCTATAAATGGTGCGATGATACCACCAAGGCCATAGATCAACAGGTTTCTGCGCAGCAATGCGCTTGCGCCTATTGGCTTGTAAGCAACGCCCCTTAAAGCAAGCGGTATAAGTATGGGTATAATGATAGCATTAAAGATTACTGCGGATAAAATAGCACTTTCAGCACTTTTTAAATACATTACGTTTAATGATTGTAACCCTGGTATTGATACTATGAACAAGGCAGGTACAATGGCGAAATATTTCGCCACATCATTGGCGATAGAGAAGGTAGTAAGTGTACCCCTGGTCATTAATAACTGCTTGCCTATCTCTACTATTTCAATCAGTTTTGTAGGGTCGTTATCAAGGTCAACCATGTTGCCGGCTTCTTTGGCTGCTGCGGTGCCACTGTTCATTGCTACGCCAACATCTGCCTGTGCAAGTGCGGGTGCATCGTTGGTGCCATCACCCATCATGGCAACCAGTTTGCCACTTTGTTGCTCTTTTTTAATGTAGTTCATCTTATCCTCTGGCTTGGCCTCTGCAATGTAATCATCCACGCCTGCTTTTTCTGCGATGAACTTTGCGGTTAGCGGGTTATCGCCAGTTACCATTACTGTTTTTACGCCCATTTTACGCAAGCGTTCAAAACGTTCTTGTATGCCCGGCTTAATAATATCCTGCAACTCTATTACGCCAAGCGCTTTATTGTTACGGCTTACTACCAGTGGTGTTCCGCCGTTGTTGGAAATCATTTTTACTCTTTCTTCTGTTTCTTCCGGAAAAGGATTGCCTGCTTTTATCACCATGTTACGGATGCTGTCGAATGCGCCTTTACGCACCTTTGTGCCATCTGCCATGTCCATGCCACTGCTTCTTGTTTCGGCAGTAAATTTTATAAAGGTAGAGTTGTTAGTATCGAAAGACGCAGGGTTTAACTTACCTAATTCTACGATTGATTTTCCTTCAGGCGTTTCATCTGCAAGTGAAGAAAGTACGGCGGTTTCGATAAATAATTTTTCATCTACGCCGTTGGCAGGATAAAAGTTAGTAGCCTTTCTATTACCTATTGTTATGGTCCCTGTCTTATCTAACAAAAGTACATCCAGGTCGCCTGCTGTTTCTACAGCCTTGCCGCTTTTAGTTATAACGTTCGCACGTAATGCCCTATCCATACCAGCTATGCCGATGGCGCTTAACAAGCCACCGATAGTGGTAGGTATTAAGCATACATAGAGCGATACTAATGCTGCAACTGTAAGCGGTGTGTTGGCATAATCCGCAAATGGCTTTAAGGTTACGCATACTATTAAAAATATTAGCGTAAAGCTTGCCAGTAAAATGGTTAGCGCAATTTCATTGGGTGTTTTTTGGCGGCTGGCGCCTTCTACCAATGCAATCATCTTATCCAAAAAACTTTCGCCGGGTTCAGTAGTTACCCTTACTTTTATTTTATCGCTCAACACTTTGGTACCACCGGTTACAGAGCTTTTATCACCGCCGCTTTCCCTTATCACCGGAGCGCTTTCGCCGGTTATGGCACTTTCATCAATGGTAGCTATGCCCCATATAATTTCGCCATCCATTGGTATCATGTCGCCTGTTTCGCAAAGAAAAACATCGCCTTTTTTTAGTTGGGAAGAAGGGACAATTTTTACTTCGTCCACATACATTTCGCCAACGGCCTGTATCCATTTTGCGGGTGTTTCTTCCCTTGTTTTACGCAAGCTATTTGCCTGTGCCTTACCCCTTGCTTCCGCGATAGCTTCTGCAAAATTTGCAAATAAAACTGTTAGTAATAAGATTAAAAATATTGCGACATTATACCCCAGGTGACCTTGTGATTTTTCACCGGCCGCTATCCAGATGCATACCGCCAGCATAATGGCTGTGCCAATTTCTACCGTAAACATTACTGGGTTACGCAGCATGATGCGGGGGTTTAGTTTTACGAAAGACTGTTTGAGCGCTTCCTTCACAAGTGCTGGCTCGAAGAGTTTATTTGATTGATCCTTTGCCATAATTTTTATTTTGTCTTACCATTATTTATCTAAAAAAATAACGGTGTTGATTTTTTTATTAATAGTTTTTGTTGATGGGTTATTTTATTTACCATCCATTAATGGATACTGAAATACTCTGCTATTGGCCCTAATACCAGCGGTGGAAAATAGGATAATGCAGTTACAATAATAATTACTGCAAACGTCATCATACCAAAAGTAACTGAGTCTACTTTTAAAGTACCAGCAGATTCTGGCACATACTTTTTATTAGCCATTAATCCAATAATTGCTATTGGCCCAATAATAGGAAGGAACCTGCCCAATATCATTGCAAAGCCTGTGGTAATGTTCCAGAAAGGGTTATTAGCTGTTAGCCCTGCAAGACCGCTGCCGTTGTTTGCGTTGGAAGAAGTGTATTGATAAAGCATTTCCGTAAAGCCATGATAACTTGGATTGTTTAACCATGCACCGGGCTTTACCGCCCAATCTGCATTGGCATGATGAACAACGTAATAGGCTGCTAAAGCTGTGCCTCCTTTTATGATAAAGGCAGATAATAAAGTTACCAATGCCGCTATCTTAACTTCTCTCGCTTCAACTTTATGACCTAAAAATTCGGGGGTACGACCAACCATCAATCCCGATATAAATACTGCAATAATGATGTAGATAAAGTAGTTTAAAATACCTACGCCACAACCTCCGTAAAAACCATTTACAAGCATGGCAAGTATCTGCATAAGGCCTGATAATGCCATTGAACTATCATGCATTGAGTTTACAGACCCAGTAGAAATTGCGGTAGTAAGTATGCTCCAGTAACCAGAGGCAGCGGGGCCAAACCTTACTTCCTTGCCCTCCATGGCACCGGTAAGCTGGGTTACCCCCATTTTTGCTATCAGTGGATTGCCATGTATTTCAGTAATTATTGTAGGTATCATTAGCAGCAATACACCCAGCGTCATCACGCCAAAAATTACATAGGCAAATTTTTTGCGTTTGATGTAGAAACCTAAAGCGAATATCATTGCGATAGGTATTAAGCATTGCCCGATTACTTCCAGCATATTGGTAAAGTAATTGGGGTTTTCTAAAGGGTGTGCAGAGTTGGCGCCAAACCAGCCGCCGCCATTGGTGCCAATGTGCTTGATAGCGATCATACCTGCCGCAGGGCCACGGCTAACCTGCATGGTATCTCCCTGTAAAGTTGTAATTGTATCTTTACCATCAAAGCTTGCAGGCGAACCATTAAATACCAGCAAAACCGCTACCACTATACAAAGTGGCAGTAACA
>JAYVUJ010000366.1:0-3571 GCA_043788035.1 Ferruginibacter sp.
ATTTGAAAAAACTCCATTGAAAAATCTATTTGAAAAAGACAATGCTATAATTGTTAGTAATCAGCAATTATTATTTTAAAAACTACCGGACAGTAGTGACTTTGGATATAAAATTATGACGGCCTACCTGGCTTTTCCAACCAGAACGCCCTACTCTAAATACCGGATTCTAAATACTCAATCCTTAGTACTATTAGCCTGTTGCTATTTCCGCCCCATGTATGTTAAAGCTTTTACGATGGTAAGGGCACAAGCCATAAACACTTATGGCTTCGCGATGAAACGCTGTGCCGTAGCCTTTATTATTGCTCCAGCCATACTGTGGATATTCGTGGTGGAGCTGTTCCATGTATTCGTCGCGGTAAGTTTTTGCAAGTATGCTTGCTGCAGCTATAGATGTATAAATGCCATCGCCTTTAATGATGCACTGGTGCGTAATTGTTTTGTATATTTTAAAACGATTGCCATCAATTAGCAACAACTCTGGCATAACGGATAATTTATCAAGGCAATGGTGCATGGCTTTAAAAGATGCCTGTAAAATGTTAATGGTATCTATCTCTTTATTATCAACAGAAGCTACTGCAAAAGCAATGCTTTCTTTTTCAATAATGGGCCGTAGCAGGTCGCGTTCCTTTTGTTGTAATTGCTTGCTATCGTTTAATAATGGATGGTTAAAATCTGCTGGTAAAATAACTGCGGCGGCAAATACAGGACCGGCATAACAGCCCCGGCCTGCTTCATCGAGCCCGGCTTCTATAAATATTTTTTGTAGATAAGGTAGTAGCATAAATGTTGCATAAAGATCGTTAAAAAAATATACAAAATATTCATTCTGTAGAAACTGTTACTGCACTAAATTTGCAAAGCAATGGATAACATTTTGAAGCAACGAAACAACAAGCAAGTGGCCATTTGGCTATTGATAGGAGTAGGCATGATAGTAGTGCAAGTGCTCATTGGCGGCATTACAAGGCTTACCGAGTCTGGCCTTTCAATTACTGAGTGGAAGCCAATTACAGGTGCTTTACCACCCATGAACGATGCCGCGTGGCAAATAGAATTTGACCGCTACAAAGTAACTGACCAGTTTAAATATGTACACGAAAACTTTTCTCTAAAAGATTTTAAAGGCATCTTTTTTTGGGAGTGGTTCCATAGGTTATGGGCCAGGCTGATGGGCATGGTTTTTTTGATTGGCTTTGTATACTTTTTAGTGACTAAAAAGTTCTACAAAAAAATGATATTGCCAATGATAGCATTGTTTTTATTAGGCGCCGTTCAGGGAGCTATTGGCTGGTTTATGGTAAAAAGTGGGCTGGTGCCAGAAAAATATTTTGTGGGCCATGTAGAGTTAGCCACTCATTTTATTGCCGCCTTAGGTTTGTTGAGCTATACTTTATGGTTTGCTTTAGGCTTGCTGCAATCTCCTTCCAAAAAAGTTGTTGCTCCATACCTGCAAAAAATAATGCTGGTTATTATGTTTATTTTATTTTTCCAATTGATATATGGTGCTTTTATGGCTGGCTTAAAGGCTGCTGTAAGCGCACCAACCTGGCCAACTATCAATGGTAAAATGATACCGGTAATGAACGAATTATCGCCATGGGCAAAAAACCTGGTAAACAATAATATTACTGTACACTTTATCCATCGCGGGCTTGCTTACCTGCTTTTTGTACTTGTTAGTTATTGGTGGTATGCATCAAGGAGTATTACCGGTAATGCATTATTCAGCAGGTTTCGTGCAAGCGTTTTATTGCTTGTTTGCATGCAGGTATTATTAGGCATTTTTACCGTATTAAATGCTACTTATCCCAACCGTTTATTGATATTAGGCGTAAGCCACCAGTTTGTGGGCATAGCTTTGCTGATGTGCGTGGTGGCTACGTTATTTATATTAAAAAAGAAGCCTGTATTTTAGTTGACCTTAAAATTTTTACCACTTTCATAATTTTTTAACAGGGAGTTTACTTTACAACATATACATTAGCATTGCGTTAGGGCAATAAATACTGGTTAAGGCAACGCGTAAGGGATAGAAAGGAAAAACACGCAAAGCGACGTAAGCTGTTACAAAAAAAGTAGGGATTACATTCGGCGCTGCGGATTTTGGAATGATAGCCTGGTCCCTTTGCTATCGCGGCATTGGGGTACGCCCAAAATAAATTAAGGATTTATCCGTTTGTACCATAACACTACTTGTATTTATTTAATTAATACATAAAAAATGTTCCCTACCATGAAGCTTTTGATAAAGGATATCTTTTATTCATTCCCTGTACAATTGCTCATATTACATTTTAGGAAGCACCAGGTACTCCTAATTTTTTGGTTAATGATTGCTAGTACAATTGATAGCGGCTTTATGAAAAGCTTTGGTGCTGATGCCTTGTTTTTTGTGCCGGAATACCTTGGCAACGTAAATGCCTTAAGCGCCGCTACCGTAGGCATTGCAATGGGCGTTTTTTTTATGAGCTGGAATATTACCACCTTTATTTTACATACTCACCGGTTTAAGTTTTTGGCAACAGCCTCTAAACCATTTTTAAAATATTGTATCAATAACGGCATCTTGCCTTTGTGTTTTTTGGTGTTTTACCTGGTAAAATCTATACAGTTTAACATGCACAAAGAATTGTTGAGCTTTGGAGAAGAAGCAGCACTGGTACTAGGATTTTTAGGGGGCTTCATTTTTTTGACCGTTATATCGTTCGCCTTTTTTTTTGGTGCCGACCGCACTATTTTGCGCACAATTATACCAGTAATATCTAACCCCGATTATTTTACACAGCATTTTGATACTACTAAAAAACAGCCTGCCGAAGGCTTTGGTATGAAGGTTGGCTATTACTTTAGCACCCGCTTAAAACTGCGCAAAGCAAGGCTGGTAACTCATTATAACCCGCAATTTTTAGACAGTATTTTTAAACGCCACCATTTTGCCTCCATGGTAGGTATTATACTGGCATTTATTTTTTTAGTAGTAGGGGGATTTTTTTTAGATATAAAATTTTTTCAAGCACCGGCTGCTGCAAGCATAGTTGTTTTTTTTGCTTTGATGGTGGCCGTAATAGGGGCGCTCACTTATTTTTTACAAAGCTGGAGCGTGCTATTTGTGATTGCACTGATAGCCATACTAAATATTTTATACCAGCACGATATTATTGACCCCCGCAACAAGGCCTATGGCATTAATTATAACAATAAAGAAGATCGGCCGATGTACAGCCTATCTTCCTTACAGCAGTTATGCACCCCATCGGATATTGCTGCTGATAAAAAAAATATGCTTACCATTTTAAACAATTGGAAAAGCAAGCAAACTGCAGAAAAACCAGTTATGGTTTTTTTAAACGTAAGCGGTGGTGGGTTAAGGAGCAGCACTTTTGTGATGAATACTTTGCAGCAACTGGACAGTATTTATAAAGGCAGGCTGATGCAACAAACGTTTTTAATTAGTGGTGCCAGCGGGGGTATGCTATCGGCTGCTTATTACCGGGAGCTATATAATAATAAACGCTTAGGCGCTGCCACAAACCTGCACCAGGCTACTTATACCAATAGTATT
>JAYVUJ010000367.1:0-6428 GCA_043788035.1 Ferruginibacter sp.
TTCGACCAGTCAAAACATGGTATTTTTACTGAACGCCCTGAAGCCCTAACCAACGACTATTTCATTAACCTGCTTAACATAGGCACTACCTGGAAGGGAACTACAGACGCACAAAATGTTTTTGTTGGTAGCAACCGTAAAACTGGCGAACCCAAGTGGACCGGAACTCGTGTCGATTTGATTTTTGGTTCTAATTCAGAATTACGTGCTATTGCGGAAGTTTATGGATGTGAAGATTCACAAGAGAAATTTGTACATGACTTTATCGCTGCATGGGCAAAAGTGATGGATCTTGGCCGCTTTAACCTGGCTTAGTACACAAATACAAGTAGTAAATTTTTATACAAATTGGAGTTGCATTTGCAGCTCCAATTTTTTTTCATGGACATGCTGTTGGTAGTAGGTTGCAGCAACAATGTTAAGACCCTATTTATTAAAGGCGCTGCCGGATGGAAGCAGGAAGGCTATAATAAAATAAGTTACATTAATTAAAAGATTATGCACTTTTAACCATTTAAAATTTCTTATCGACATCTTTAAAAAATGTAACGGTAAATAAAAAACATGTAATGCAGTAATTTAGGGATGGTGGTGATAGATTGATTAATAAATCCGGAATTTATACCACCACAATCAGCAGCCAAAAATAGCCGCCAGCCCCTATAAATGGATATTAATGCAGCGGATAGTCCAGCTATTTTTTAAATAAGCAGGCAAAATTATTTGAACAAAAAATGTTTTAATATACCTGCTTCCATTTTTATGAAGTATTCTTGTGATAGCAAGGTTTCCAAACTGTATTCTTACTTACCTTCACCTTAAAAAGCGGCATGAAAAAATTACTTACTGTTGTATTATTACTAGAATCATTAACGTTCACCAAAGCATTTGCTCAAATAAATATTGTACCCCAGCCTGCGGAAATAAAAATGAGTACAGGCAATTATATCCTTACCGCCGGCACAAAAATTATGTACGGGCCAAGTGCAGAAAAGCAAGCCAAATATTTGCAGGGGTTCCTTAAAAATAATTACGGGTTAAGCCTTACTTTGGTGGTTCACAATGGCAAAAAATGCGGCTCAAGCTCAGCCTCAATACAGGTATTTCAAAAAGCTAATAGTGCTGCTGCAGATAGTTATGAACTTTCTATTGCGAGCGATAAGCTATCTATTGAAGGCAATACAGCGCCAGGCGTTTTTTATGCAATCCAAAGCTTGTTGCAGTTGTTGCCTGCCACACATGAACTGGCAGATAAAAAAATAACTATCCCCGCTTTGGTTATTAACGACCATCCACGGTTTAATTACAGGGGCATGCATTTAGATGTGGGTCGCCATTTTTTTCCGGCAGATTATATAAAAAAATATATTGATTATTTAGCTTTTAATAAGTTCAATTATTTTCACTGGCACCTTACTGAAGACCAGGGCTGGCGCATAGAAATTAAACGCTACCCAAGGCTTACAAGTGTTGGAGGCTTTAGGAATGGCACTATCATTGGCCGTTACCCTGGCAACGGCAACGATAATAAGCCGGATGGTGGTTTTTACACACAAAAGGAAATAAAGGAAATAGTGAAATATGCGGCCGACCGCTACATTACTATTATACCAGAAATAGAATTGCCAGGCCATGGAAGTGCCGCTATTGCTGCATATCCTCAGTTAAGCTGTTTCCCAGACCAGACCACGGTTATACCAGAAAAGATGAGTTCTGAAGCCAGCAAAAAAGCAACCGGCAAACTAGTGCAGGAAACCTGGGGCGTATTTGAAGATGTTTTTTGCCCGAGTGAGTACACCTTTACTTTTTTGCAGAATGTTATAGATGAAGTGTTACAATTATTTCCTTCAAAATACATACACATAGGCGGTGATGAATGCCCGAAAGAAGCCTGGAAGAAATCTGCTTTTTGCCAGCAGTTAATTAAAGGTAAAAACCTTAAAGACGAACATGGGCTGCAGAGCTATTTTATACAGCGCATAGAAAAATATATCAACAGCAAAGGCAAAAAAATTATTGGCTGGGATGAAATTTTAGAAGGTGGGCTTGCACCCAATGCAACTGTTATGAGCTGGCGCGGAGAAGAAGGCGGCATAGAAGCGGCAAAGCAAGGCCACGATGTTATTATGACGCCCGGAGGCACTTGCTACTTTGACCATAGCCAAAATAAAAAAGAAGACAGCGTTACTATTGGTGGTTACCTGCCATTACAAACTGTATATGGCTACGAACCAATACCAGCGGTTTTAAACGCAGAGCAAGCCAAGCATGTATTAGGTGCACAAGCCAATTTATGGACAGAATATGTCAGCAATACTTCTAAGCTGGAATACATGATATTCCCCCGTATGAGTGCCCTTGCGGAGGTGTTGTGGAGCCCTAAAGAAAAACGCAATTATGCCGACTTTGAAAAACGCCTTCCGGCCATTGTGGAGCGTTATAATTTTTGGGGTGTTAATTTTAGTAAGGCTTATTTAAATGTTGCAAATACTGCGGCGGAAAAATAATAGTAAATTATTTTTTCCTTTGTGATATTGTAATGGGGCTTATGCGGAAACTACTTTTCAGCACAAGCCTCATACTGTTTGTTTAAAGATGAATGAAAAACAAAAGCACAAGAGTGCGACGCTTGTGAAGATCAGCATAGCTACTGTATTAGCCGAATCAAAAAATAAATATTACTATGTTTATAAAACATCATTCAATGCCGTTAAGTTAAGTCCGTCCCTCTTATTTACAGAGGGTTAGGGTGGGGTAGGTACAAACATATAAATCCTTAACTTAACTGTATTAAAACATCACCAAAGAATTGGCAAATAAATTGCCTCAAGCTTTGCAGAAGCAACTAAATTTGTATCTATGAATTTTTCTACCATTATGTACCGTGTTGGCTTGGGGGCTTGTATTTTGTTAGTTGTATCCTGCTTTATGCCTTGGTGTTATTATGCAGATGTACATATACCCACAGAAGCACAAAAAACATTTACCGGTTTTGTTACGTATCAAAATCAATATGGCAGGCCTGGCAAACTACTCACCTTAATTGCAGTTGTTTCTTTTATTTTTATGTTGCTGCCTAAAATATGGGCGAAGCGTGCCAACCTATTTATAGCTGCATTGGGCGTGGGTTACGCTATTAAAACTTACATACTTTACACCTCTTGCTACAATGCTTACTGCCCCGAAAAAAGGGCAGGCATATTTATAATGATCGCCTGTATGGTTATCATCCTTATTGCGAGTGCTTTTCCAGATATTAAATTGCCTGAGGACAAGAAAGCTTAGTTCTTTTTAACTTCTTTAGACCAGGCTTCCTTTAAAGTAACAGTGCGGTTAAACACAAGTTTATCTGGTACAGAATCTTTATCGATACAGAAATATCCCTTTCTTAAAAACTGGTAACGGGTAGCTGTGGTGCCGGTTAATAAAGATGGTTCTACCCAAGCGTTGCTAATAATTTGTAAAGAATCTTCGTTGATATAATCTTTAAAATCTCCTTCTTCGCTAGCAGTGTTTTCTACTTTAAATAAACGGTCGTATAGCCTTATTTGGGCTGGTAATGCGTGTTGTGCGCTAACCCAATGTATGGTACCTTTTACGCTGATGCCACTAGTATCGTTGCCGCTTTTTGTTTCGGGCAAGTAAGTGCATTGTATCTCGCTGATGTTGCCTTCGGCGTCTTTTGTAAAGCCATCGCATTTTATAATGTAAGCGCTCTTTAAACGTACCATGGCGCCTGGTGCAAGCCTGAACCATTTCTTGGCGGCCACTTCCATAAAATCTTCCCGCTCTACCCATAGTATTTTGCTAAACGGCACTATCCTTGTGCCGTATGCTTCATCAGGGCCATTCTCGCTAATAAGTTCTTCTGTTTGCCCTTCGGGATAATTAGTGATAATAAGTTTTACCGGGTCTAATACGCCCATAACCCTTAAAGCCGATTTATTTAAATCTTCCCGCAGGCAAAATTCCAGCAGGCTGAAGTCTATCATATTTTCTCTTCTGGCAACGCCGATCTTATCGCAAAATGTGCGGATGCTTTCTGCGGTAAAACCACGGCGGCGCATACCGCTAATGGTCGGCATACGGGGGTCATCCCAGCCTTGTACATAACCTTCTGATACCAGCTGCAATAATTTGCGTTTGCTCATTACTGTATAGGTCATATTAAGCCTTGCAAATTCGTATTGTTTGGATGGGAATATTTCAAGTTTTTCTATCAGCCAATCGTACAGTTCACGGTGTGGTATAAACTCCAGCGTGCAGATGCTATGGGTAATGCTTTCAATGCTATCGCTTTGGCCATGCGCAAAATCGTACATGGGGTAAATGCACCATGCATCGCCCGTGCGGTGGTGGTTGGCGTGCTTTATGCGATATAGCAATGGGTCACGCAGGTGCATGTTGGAGGCAGCCATATCTATCTTTGCCCGCAGTACTTTTTCTCCATCTTTATATTTGCCGGCTTTCATTTCTGTAAACAATAAAAGGTTTTCTTCAATGCTTCGGCTCCTTGCAGGGCTATCCATGCCCGGTACCGTTGGCGACCCTTTTAAGGTTGCAATTTCTTCGGCTGATAAATCATCTACATAAGCAAGACCTTTTTTTATTAGTACCACTGCCATATCATATAATTGTTCGAAATAGTCGGAGGCATATACTTCTTTTTCCCAGCTAAAGCCCAGCCATTGTACATCTTCTTTAATGCTGTCTACGTATTCGGTATCTTCTTTAACGGGGTTGGTATCATCAAAACGAAGGTTAGTTTTGCCACCAAATTTTATGCCCAGCCCAAAGTTGAGGCAAATGCTTTTAGCATGCCCAATATGCAGGTAGCCATTAGGTTCTGGCGGAAAACGGGTATAGATAGCCGTATATTTTCCTTCAGCCAAATCAGCTTCAATAATCTCTTCAATAAAATTCAGGCTCTTTTCTTCCGACATCTTTTAGTTTGTATTGATTAGGGCAAATTTACGGTATGCTACCGATAATAAATGTGCTATAATATTTTGTGTCCGATTACTTAGGCAACCTTTTTCTTATTAAGTTTTAGTTGTTCCGGCAAGGTTAGTATATAATTTATGTAATTCAATGATTGTTAAATGCAGCGGTAATGCTTCTATCTCGTTGTTTGCAAATATGTTGGTTTGATAATCGTTTGCGCCTGCGAACGGTGATGTTTGCTTTACCCGTTTTGCGGCATCATTTTAATTGGCGCTGCACAAGAGGCTTGTGTGGAGAAGATAAGGTTTAGTAAAATAAAATGGTGGGCATCCCTATGGTTGATTAAGCCAACAACAATTAGAGCCATCCATATAATTGCAAAAACGACCTGGATGAAAATAAATGTCCACGAGCCCTTATCTGTTGCCTCAGTATTGGCTAGGTATTAGTCTAAGCTTAATCCTTTTTTGGGTTTATCGTTCCAGGTAATTTTTTATACGGATAATTGCTATATGCGTGTGTGAAGATAAAATTAGGGTAAATAAAGGCTATGTGGTTGGTAATCGGGATAAGTAAATTAAGTAGGAGCATACTCCAAGATATGCTGATTAGGTTTGCTGCAATTGATAATTTTATCGCAAATTTTCATTCTAAGCCCTAAAAAAATTACTTTAAAGCCATTATAGGCGGGCACTGTTTGTTGCTTGCTAATTTTTCAATTCACTAGTTGCCAAAAGGATTTTTCTACAACGAGCGGATTCGGTAATAGACAGTACGTTTTTCGTTAAAAACGATAGCACGCTTTTAAAATTGTTTATTAAGTTAGATACGTTGCATCCAGCTTTTGCTGATACTATTTACAAACTGGAATTTACTTATGATAATTTAAAAAGATTGAGCACGTATGATTATTCAGGATATGGTTCCGTTACCGAAATTTTAGATGAAAAGCTTCATTTTTATCTTTTTTATATTGGTATTCACACATTACCTTCTGCACGGCGGGCTGGTCAAGAAGTATTGCCATACAAAATGGAAATTTAATCTACAATGCATCAGTAGGTGCTTCATAACCAGAAGATAGCTTTGTTAAGAAAATTATATATTCCGGAGACAGCAATATTGCCGCTTCTTATGCATTGTCGCCACTAACAGCAATGTATGGGAGTGATACCTTTTACCATAAAGCTAGTGCTAATGGAAATGTGGTAAAGGATGTGCATACTTATTCTTACCCAACTCATATGTCCCAGAAAGGTGTTTCTACCTACACCTATAAATTCGGCACTCATCCGAATCCTTTTAAAAAGATTCGGGTGAGTGTTTCAACTATTTAACCGCTTTTCCGGTATACCGCGGGGAGATGGATCTTTTATTTATGGTATGGCAAAAAGCAATAACAATATTATTGCAGGTAAATATAATCGAGTAGTGTACCAGTTTTACGATGATAATTACTAGGCAAAAAGTTATATTAATAATGC
>JAYVUJ010000368.1:0-3337 GCA_043788035.1 Ferruginibacter sp.
AGCATAACTGTTATAAAAAGTAATAGGCAATAATAAAATATTAATAACGAAACATACTAAAATCCGCTAAGGTTTTCCATTTTCTTTTTAAGGGAGATAAGGGAATTATTATAACGGCTACCTACTTTGGAAGTAAAAAAAGACATATTATGGAGAGTATACCTCAGTTTTATCATTATGATATTGCTGGGTGTAGTCGTGCTGGGCAGGGCTTTTTATATACAAAGGGTTGAAGGCAAGTTTTGGAGCAGGATGGGCGATAGCCTTCATTTAAAGTACATGCCGCTGGAAGCCGAAAGAGGTACCATTTATAGTGAAGACGGAAATATGCTAAGTACCTCTATACCAATTTTTGATGTGTTTGTAGATTTTGGCGCTGATGGCTTACGTGAAAAAAATGGTAAGCGTTTTAAAGATAATGTAGACTCGCTAAGTATTTACCTGGCAGGTCTTTTTAAAGATAAAACAAGCGCTACTTATAAAAAAGAATTGCAACTGGCTTATAAAAATGAAGACCGCTACTATACTTTAAAAAAGAGGATTTCTTTTGTAGAATATGCTGCCCTGAGGGAGTTTCCCTTAGTTAGGCAAGGCAGGAATAAAAGCGGGTTCATCATCGACCCAAGGGATAAACGAATAAACCCTTATGTGTTGCTGGCTAATAGGACTATCGGTTTGTCAAGGGATAACGCAACAAAAAATGTGGGTATTGAACAAAGCTATGATACGGTGTTAAGAGGCACTACGGGGCAGCGATTGATGCGTTACATAGCAGGTGCATACATGCCCGTGGAAGGTGCGGAACTGGAACCGGAAAATGGCAAAGACATCATTACCACACTGGATACTTATATGCAGGATGTAGCAGAAAACGCTTTGATGAAAATGCTGGTAGGCAACAATTCCATACATGGTAGTGCCATTGTTATGGAAACTGCGACCGGTAAAATAAAAGCTATCGCCAACCTGGGCAAACAGCCGGATGGCACTTATGCCGAAGACCTTAATTACGGTGCCGGCAAAGCAACAGAGCCAGGCTCCATCTTTAAGCTGGCGACACTGTTGAGTTTGCTGGAAGACAAATACGTTACCAAAAATTCTATTGTTGATTGTGAAGGTGGCGTAAAACTATTTTATGGCTTACGGATACACGATACGCACCCTAACCATTTGCTTACTGTAAAGCAAGCTTTTGCGGCTAGTAGTAATGTTGCGTTTGCAAAAATGGCCGATGAGTATTACCACACGCAGCCATCAAAATTTATAGATCATTTGCATTCTCTGCGCCTAGATACTTTAACTGGTATCGATATTACCGCAGCATCTGGCAAGCCACTTATCAAAAAGCCAACCGCACGCAGCTGGGCAAATACTACCATCCCATTTATGGCGCATGGGTACGAAGAACTAGTAACTCCGTTGAACATGCTAATGCTTTATAACGCAGTAGCTAACAACGGAAAAATGATGAAGCCCTACCTGGTAAATGCGATAAGGGAATATGGCTCGGATATAAAAACGGTACATCCGCAGGTAGTGGTAGAAAAAATTTGCAGCGATGAAACCCTGGCGCAATTGCAGGAATGCCTGCGTGCAGTGGTAGACAGCGCCCATGGCACCGGCCACAAAATTTTGTTTGATAGCGCCTATGGCATCGCTGGTAAAACAGGCACAGCCGTAACAGCGCTTAACAATAAAGGATATAACAAAGGCAACAAAATATACCAGGCTTCTTTCATTGGTTATTTTCCATCTAACCAGCCAAAATATACCATGGCTGTGGTTATACAAAATAGCAACGAATCTAAATTGGTGTATGGCGCAGATGTTTCGGGTACTGTATTTAAGGAAATAAGCGACCGTATTTATGGCCGTTTCTTAAGCACTAAAAAATTTATTGAGCCATCTGTAGATACCATGCAATATAATTATTATGGCATGAAAAACGAATTAGGCTCCATTTTTTGCACGCTCAAATTACCTTATAAAGATTCGGTGGTAGGCGGTTGTTGGAGGGAGTCCAGCATAAAAAATAATAGGGCAACATTAGGCATGCCAGCTACTGCAACTACCGGCAGTACTATTATTCCGGCGGTAGTAGGCATGGGCTTAAAAGATGCAGTGTACTTAATGGAAAATAAAGGGTTGAAAGTAATGGCAACAGGCAGGGGTAAAGTATTAAGCCAGTCTTTGCCGGCAGGTGCCACATTTAAAAAGGGACAAACAATAGCGATATTTTTAAATTGATGTTGAACGATATACTATATAAAGTAAGCATGCGCTCCGTACACGGCAACACCGGTATGGGTGTAAAAGACCTGCAAATAGACTCACGCAAAGTGACTGCGGGCTCTTGCTTTATTGCTATAAAAGGAAGTACTGCTGATGGGCATCTATTTATTGAAACAGCCATTGCTAATGGCGCCATTGCCATCGTTTGCGAAATATTGCCCGTTGTTTTACTGGAACATATAACTTATGTACAGGTTGAAAATAGTGCTATCGCAGCGGCTTACATCAGCCATAATTTTTATGAAGAACCATCTTTAAAAGTAAAATTAGTTGGCGTAACTGGTACTAACGGCAAAACAACCATCGCAACTTTATTGTGGAAATTGTTTACAGCCTTAGGGTATAAATGCGGCTTGATAAGCACCGTTCAAAACCAGGTTGATGATGAGATAGTATCGGCTACACATACCACGCCCGATGCCATCGATGTAAATAAATTATTAAAAAAAATGGTAGATGCAGGCTGTACTTATGTTTTTATGGAATGCAGCAGCCACGCCATACACCAGCATAGGATAACAGCGCTTCAATTTACCGGCGCATTGTTCAGTAACATCACGCACGACCATTTGGATTACCACAAAACATTTGATCAATACATACGGGTAAAAAAATCATGGTTCGATAATTTGCCATCAACAGCTTTTGCCATCAGCAATGCAGATGATAAAAGAGGTACCGTAATGCTACAGAATACGCCGGCTAAAAAATATTATTACAGCCTTAAGACAATGGCTGATTTTAAAGGGAAGATATTGGAAAATAGCCTTGTAGGCCTGCACATGATGATGAATGAAAGCGAAGTGAATTTCCGGCTGATTGGCGAATTTAATGCTTACAATTTATTGGCCGTTTATGGCGCGGCTATTTGTTTGGGGCAAGATAAGGAACAGGTACTGCAGTTATTAAGTAACCTGGATGGCGCTGAAGGAAGGTTCGATTATATGGTAAGTAAAAATAACCGCATTATTGGGATTATTGATTACGCACATACACCCGATGCTTTGCTGAATGTATTGGCAACCATTAAAAAGTTGCGCCAGGG
>JAYVUJ010000369.1:0-2992 GCA_043788035.1 Ferruginibacter sp.
CCAGGGCTTGCTACCGGCGCAACTGCTGTTGTAAGCTTTGCCACTGTTACTGCTATTGCAGGCGTAAATACTTTAAAGTTTTACACCTATGGCGCTAATGGAAATACTACTGATCTTGTGCCCGCTAATGATACATTAACTACAAATTTACCCATCTCCGCCGGTGCACCCTTACCACTGCTCGAAACATTTGAAAACCTGCCATTTCCAGCTACCAATTGGTTTGTGTATAACCCTGATGGGGATGTTTCTTTTTGGAAACGGTCATCTCCCGGTAAAAACAGCGGCTTTGCTATAAAAATTGATAATTTTACAGATGGTAATGTAGGTTCTATAGACGAAATAAGGACGCCCAAATTTTTAATTTCCGCCGCCGAACCTGTGGTGGTATCTTTTGACCTTGCTTATAAAAACTACCCCCCTTTTGTTGATAAGTTAACGGTGCTTGTATCCAATGATTGCGGTACTAGCTGGACAGCTGTATTTGATAAGGCAGGTACCAGCCTTGCAACCGCCGGCTCTTCCACAGTTTCCTACGATACGCCTGTGGAGGCGGATTGGCAGCACCAGCAAATAACTATTCCCCAAAATTTATTGGCAGGTGGGCAAATTTTAATAGCCTTCAGGAATACGAGCGATTTTGGCAATAACATATTTATCGATAACATCAATATTTACCAGCAGCCCGATAGGGACTTAATGCCAGCCGCAATACTTTCTCCCAATGCAATCGAATGTGCTGCAACCATTGGCGCACCGGCCCTTACCATACGTAACAGTGGCTTACAAGCGGTAACTGGTTTTACCGTTGGCTATAGCCTGAATGGAGCAGCCTTCGTGGGCAAAAACTTTACTCAAACAATTAATGCCGGCGATACCGCTACGGTATTATTGGATCCATTTACAGGCACGCCGGGCAATAATAGCTTGGTTATCCTTACTTCAAACCCAATAAGTATTTCCGGCACGGGCGACCAAATACCAACCAATGATACTTTAAAATATACTTTCACCATTGCTAAAATAATAGAATCCCCGGTTACTGAAGGCTTCGAAAGCCCAATTTTTCCTCCTCTAAACTGGGAGATAGTAAACCCCGGTCACAATAATACCTGGGTTAGGGCAGCACCTGGAAGCAACAGCGGGCATTCGGCCTTTATCGATAATTTTTCAAATGATTTTACCGGTGAGTCTGATGCCATAAAAAGCACTGGTATCAATGTTGCCGGTGCAGACTCAGTAGTAATTACATTTAGCCTTGCCCATAAATTTAGGGAGGGTGTTAGTAACCGGCTTAAAGTAAATGTATCGTCGGATTGTGGCAATACGTATAGCGCTATTTTTGATAAAGCAGGCCAGGCGCTAGCAACCGCGGGCGAGTCTGCTGTGGCATATATAAGTCCGGCTGCCACTGATTGGAACAGCCAAAAAATAGCGATTGGCGGCAATTACCTCACCAGCGGAAACATTGTACTAGCCTTTGAAAATATAGGTGCTTTTGGTAATAATATTTTTATAGACAATATCAATATTACTAAATTTTATAAAAGAGATATTCAGTTGTTACCCGTCAGCCAGCCTGCGGCTGTCGTATGTAACCCTGGCCCTATTGTGCCGGCTGTAATTATAAAAAATATGGGCAACGATACCATTACCGGCTATAAGGTGGGTTATAGTATTGATACCGGCCCTTTAGTAATCAAAACTATTGCTGGGGTTGCTGTTGCAAAAGGCGATCAAGCCGCAATTAGCCTGGATGCATTTAGCACCACAATAGGTAGCCATACCTTTACGGCATTTAGTTTTGAACCGGTTAGCAGCAGCGGTGTTGGTGACCAGGATACTAAAAACGATTCTGTTACAACAACATTTGCAGTTACCGGTATACAGCCCACGCTTCCATTGGCAGAAGGTTTTGAAGGTGCCACCTTTCCCCCTACAAACTGGGGTATTGTTAACCCCGATAATGCTACCACCTGGCAAAGAACAACCCTTGCTGCAAAAACGGGCGTAGGTGCAATGGTGATCAATAACTTTACTTATGCCGGGGCGGCAACCAGCACCATCGATAAATTTGTATCGCCCTTAATAACCAATAGTAGTGCCAACGATACCCTTTATACATCGTTCGACCTTGCTTATGCGCCGGGCTTAAACTACCCCGATTCTACTATAAGGATGTTTGATACGCTGGAAGTGCAGGTTACAAAAGATTGTGGCGTTACCATGCAGACAGTTTGGAAAAAGTGGGGCGCAAATTTGCAAACAGTTATTGACTCAAATTATTCATCTACCATTGGCTACACCCCAGTTGCCAGCGAATGGAAACATATAAATGTTGATATCACCCCATTTGTTGGCACCGATAATTTCCAGGTATATTTTGTGGCCAAAAGCAACAGGCAAAATAATATCTGGCTGGATAATGTAAATCTTTATTCGAAAGTATTGCCGCCCAAATTAAAAGAGCAAGGCTACCTCATTTACCCAAATCCGTTTAAGAGTACTTTCCTTATACATCATTACCACATACCTACTGACTTAAAAGCTGCGCAGGTATTTAATTCGGCCGGGCAGTTGGTTTGGGCATACAATTACCAGGCAAATGCCGTTACCGAAATAACGGTTGATTTATCTGGCAAAGCCAAAGGGATGTACATTTTAAAACTTACTTATAATGATAGGTCGGTGCAACAAAAAATTATAAAATATTAGGCTTTATCCATTGAAATAAAAAGCGGTTGACCGATAAAGGCAACCGCTTTTTATTAAAGTTCAATAGAATTTAAACATAAAATAAATATCAGGAAGCCCCACGGATGGCAAACATTGATAGCTGTATTTACAAATTTTTTATTAGACATCGAATTTCTTTATTAGATAAGCTATCGGTATCTCCTTTACTATAAATGGAAAAAAGCAGAATTATTGCTCCTACACAATTTTGCGTTTGTTGTTGAGTTAAGCCTCTTTTCCTCCTCATAACAAAACC
>JAYVUJ010000370.1:0-3243 GCA_043788035.1 Ferruginibacter sp.
TTTTCACCAATTACGAGCATCAAAGGAATTTTTGCCATTTCAGCGTCCCTTATCTTTTTGCCAATTTTTTCATTGCGGTCATCTACCTCTACACGGATATCTGCATTTTTCAATTGTTGTGCCACATTTTGAGTGTAAGGCAAAAACTTATCGCTGATAGGCAATAATTTAACCTGTACGGGTGCTAGCCACAAAGGAAATTTGCCCGCACAATGTTCTATCAACACCGCAATAAAACGTTCCATGCTACCGAACGGTGCCCTATGAATCATTACTGGCCTATGTTTGGCATTATCTTCTCCAATATAAGTAAGGTCAAAACGTTCGGGTAAATTATAATCTACCTGTATGGTGCCTAGTTGCCATTTGCGGCCTATGGCATCCCTAACCATAAAATCCAGCTTAGGCCCATAGAATGCCGCTTCGTCATATTCTATGACAGTTTTTAATCCTTTTTCAGCAGCTGCTTCAATGATGGCTTGTTCAGCTAATTCCCAATTTTCATCGCTTCCAATATATTTAGCCCTGTCGGTCTGGTGCCTTAAAGAAATTTGGGCAGTAAAATTGGTGAAGCTTAAAGCGTCCAAAGTGTATAACACAAGGTCAATTACTTTTTTAAATTCATCTTTTACCTGGCTGGGCATACAAAACAAATGTGCATCATCCTGTGTAAAGCCACGTACCCTTGTAAGCCCATGTAATTCGCCATGTTGCTCGTACCTGTATACGGTGCCAAATTCTGCCAAACGCAAAGGCAAGTCTTTATAACTGCGGGGCGAAGTTTTATAAATTTCGCAATGGTGCGGGCAGTTCATCGGTTTTAAAAAAAACTCCTCTCCTTCCTGTGGCGTCTTGATTGGCTGAAAACTATCCTTGCCATATTTTTCGTAATGCCCGCTTGTAACGTACAAGCTTTTGGCGCCGATATGTGGTGTAATAACGGGTAAATAACCGCTTTCTAATTGGGCTTTTTGCATAAACTGCTGCAGCCTTTCCCTTAGCATAGCGCCTTTTGGTAACCACAGCGGTAAGCCCAGACCTACGTTTTCAGAAAATGCAAACAGTTCCAGTTCTTTGCCCAGCTTACGGTGGTCACGTTTTTTAGCTTCTTCCAGTAAAACAAGGTATTCATCCAATTCTTTTGCCGATGGAAATGTAACGCCATAAATGCGGGTAAGCTGTTTGTTTTTTTCATCGCCTTTCCAATAGGCACCTGCAATACTTGTAAGCTTTATGCCCTTAATAAAGCCGGTGTTAGGGATATGCGGACCGCGGCATAAATCAGTAAACTTTCCCTGAGTGTATAAAGTAATGCCACTATCCTGCAAGTTGCTTAGCAGGTCTAATTTATATTCATCACCTTTATCGGTAAACATTTGTACTGCATCAGCCTTACTTATTTCTTTGCGCAAAAATGGGTTGCTCTGCTGAGCTAGTTCCACCATCTTAACTTCCAGCCTGCGCAAGTCTTCTTCTCCAATTGAATTATCACCTAAATCAACATCATAATAAAAACCAGTTTCTAATGGTGGGCCAACCCAAAACTTTACGCCCTGGAACATAGACTCAATTGCCTCTGCCATTAAGTGTGCAGACGAATGCCAAAAAGTTGATTTTCCACTTAAATCATTCCAGGTTAATAATTGTACTGTAGCATCTTCATTAATTGTCCTTTCCGCATCCCACACTTGCCCGTTAACACTTGCTGCCAGTACCTTACGGGCTAGACCTTCACTTATAGATTTGGCAACTCCCATAGCAGTAATGCCTGCCTCATATTCTTTTACCGCACCATCTGGTAATGTAATTTTAATCATAATAATTGTAGCTTCAATTCTTTTTAAGTCTGCAAATTTAACGAAACTATTAGGTATGGCAGCACATATCTAAAATATCTTTGTAGGACCTTTAATCTTATAAAAAATTCTTAAACATAAAAGATATACGGTGTGTTTTTATTGCAATACTTAATAAATTTTTAGAGAGATGAAAAAGAAATTAGTTGTTATAGCTGTTTTGCTGTTGGTGGGCTATGTTGGGCTTGCGCAAAAGATAAATGGGCAGTGGCGTGGATTTTTTAATAGTAAAGGAGATATTGTTGTAAGTGGTGGCGATAATACAGAATTTGTTTTGGAGGTTGAAGTAAATGAAACAAAAGTTACTGGCTACTCCTATACTTATTTTGAAGGTAGGAGATATTATGTGATTTGTTCGCTGCAAGGGACTTACAATAAAAGCACCAAAAGCATGCGGGTTACAGAAGTAGCCAAAGTAAAAGGCAGCACGCCTTCAGGCTGGAGAGATTGCTTGCAGACACATATTTTAACTTACCAAAAAGATGGTGATGTTGAAGAGATGAAAGGCAGCTGGAGCACGGCGCCTGGCCAGTTAAGCGATTGCGGCAGCGGCATTACAACCTTAACCAGAAGATCACTTAGCAAAAACCTGGCATCGTTCAATAAACCAAAAACAGCTACTCCATTTGCTGGTCCTGCCAAAACAAAAAAAATACCCGATTTATCCGACAGGAACAAAACCTCAACGGCAAAAAAGCCTGTAGTGATAGCTAAGGCAACAACAAAGCCTGTTATAAAACTAAATAATACTATAAAGAAGCCTCTTATAAAAAAAGATACCGCCGCAGCAGTAGCAACCGCCCCATTAGTAAAAACTGCACCAGAAAAGATAAAAACCGAAGTAAAAAAAACTGAAGCGCCAACTGTTATTACCAATAATAATTTTGAAAAAAGAAGCAGCGAAGTCTTAAAAACCATTGAAATTACAGGAGATACTTTTGAAGTGGCACTGTACGATAATGGTGCTGTTGATGGTGATAGCATATCGCTTTTTTACAATGGCAAACTAATATTATCTCATAGGATGCTAAGCGAAAAAGCAATTAATTTAACATTGGATGCAACCACCGACCATACTATAAATGAGCTGATAATGTACGCCGACAATTTAGGCTCCATACCCCCAAACACAGCATTGATGGTAGTTACAGATGGCGATAACCGCTATGAAGTACGTATTTCATCCGACCTTAAAAAGAGTGGCACTATACGGTTTGTGCATAAAGAGAAGAAGGAATGAGTCAATCAATTATTAGCTATTATCTTAAAATAAAAATAGGCCACTTAAAAAAGTTGGCCTGTTTTTATTTTAGTATTTGATGCAATTTATAATTTTCTAAAATCCGTGTAAATCCCATGGCCCGGTTCGCTATTATCTATCAACCAA
>JAYVUJ010000371.1:0-3125 GCA_043788035.1 Ferruginibacter sp.
GTACTATTTTTTTTAATAAAATATTTTTTGCTGCGCAGATGAAAAACATTTTTAAATCCTAATACCTGCTATGAATGTAGTACAACAAAGGCTGGATAAGACTAGGCTGAGCCAAATAGAACCGGTGATGTATTAAAATAACAGCCAGGTAGTTAAGCCACTTTTTAGCTAATTAAAAGTCTATATTTATTCTAATAGTTGTTTTCAAATTGTTTTAGTTGTAACGAAAAGTACCAATTTTTAACTGCTGTTTAGTTAACTCAAAGATGTACTTATCACTTTACGTTTCCTTCTCACATATTCCAGCTCATCCTTCCATCTTTTTCATCTTTTAACTCAATGCCTAAAGTAGTAAGCTGGTTGCGTATCTTGTCGGATGTTGCGTAATCTTTTTTAGCACGGGCTTCTTTACGTATGTCTATCAGTAGTTGCATTACGCCATGCAAAGTGCCAGCGTTGGCAGCAGTTGTATTGGTTAGGCCAAACACATCTTCCAAATAAATTTTAAATTGTTGTTGCAATAAGCTTAGCGTAGCAGCCGAAATAGCATCAGCCGCAATATGCCCATCTTTTATGGAGTTGATGATATGCGCCAGCTCAAACATATTGGCCAGTATTTTAGCCGTACTAAAGTCATCATCCATAAATTCATCAAATTCGTTTACCCATACCAAAACTTTAGCATCAAGCTCTGTATCGTTTGCGTGTTCATTATTGCCGGGTTCTAAAGCCTTTAAAACTTCATATACTTCCCATAATCTTTTTAACGCTTTTTCACTGGCCAGCAATGCCTCGCTGCTAAAATCTATGGGGCTTCGGTAATGGCTTTGCAGTATAAAAAAGCGCACCGTCATAGGCGCAAAGGCCTGTGTAAGGGCAGGATGGTTACCGCTGAATAATTCGGTAAGCTTTATTACATTGTTATAGCTTTTGCCCATCTTTTTTCCATTGATGGTAATCATGTTATTATGCACCCAATACCTTGCAGGCATGTGGTGGTTGCACACGGTGCTTTGCGCAATCTCGCTTTCGTGGTGCGGAAACTGAAGGTCCATACCGCCGCCATGTATGTCAAATTCGGCGCCTAAATATTTAGTGGCCATAGCAGAGCATTCAATATGCCAGCCGGGAAATCCTTCGCCCCAGGGGCTGCTCCAGCGCATAATGTGTTCTGGCGCGGCGGATTTCCATAAGGCAAAATCTACCTTATCCCGTTTTTCCTGCTGCCCGTCCAGTTCCCTGGTTGTTTCTAAAAGATCGTCCATTATGCGACCGCTTAGCTTTCCATAATCGTGCGTGGCCGCATACTTTTTTAAATCAAAATATACAGAGCCATTTACTTCATAAGCATACCCTTCCTTCATGATTTTCTGTATCATGTTTAGCTGCTCAACAATATGGCCAGTGGCAGTAGGTTCAATGCTTGGCTCTACGCAATTAAACTGCAGCATAGCCCAATGAAAAAGATTGGTGTATTTCTGCACCAGTTCCATCGGCTCTAATTTTTCCAGTATAGCTTTTTTGCCTACTTTATCTTCTGCTTCTTTTCCTTCTTCTTCAAAATGCCCAGCATCTGTAATGTTGCGCACGTACCTTACTTTGTACCCTTTGTAGGAGAGGTAACGAAAAATAAAATCGAAAGTGATATAAGGCCTTGCATGGCCCAGATGGCTTTCGCCGCTTACTGTGGGGCCGCAAACATACATGCCTACATGGCCTGGCGTAATAGAGGTAAAAACTTCTTTTTTGCGGGTGTAAGAATTATAAACTTTTAAAGGCATTTTATTATTTTAAGGAGCTATGCTTCAAGTTGAAGCTATCTTTTTATTTTTTATTTTTACTGTTTTCAATTACTAGCCAATAAACGGATTTAATTTCCATTTTTTACAAAATGCATTTGTGTTGTTTACAAAAGAAAAAATAATTAAGAGACTGGTAATTTTTGTACAAAGATATTAGGGCTAAGCCGCAAGGCAGCAGCAAACCACAGAAAAATATTTTGTATCAGTTAAATGCATGGCACCAAATATAATAAAAAATAAAAGTAAAATATTGTTATTGATGTTGTAAACGAGTAATATCTGCAATTATAGGAAAATGATCGCTTAATTTTTTGTTAACACGTATAAACTGGCTTACCTGGTATTGTGCCCCAACAAAAATATTATCGATACGTAAAGTTGGGGCAATGCCACTAAAAGTCCTGCTTAGACCAATACCTTTTTCTTCAAATGCATTTTGTAGCCCTTTGCCAATAGTTTCGTAGGCGTAAGAGTTTGGCACATCATTAAAATCACCACAAATAATTACGGGGTAAGGGCTTTTATTTATTTCTTCTTTCACCCTGTCTGCCTGTTCCTGGTGTTTAATAAAGCCTAATTTAAATTTACTAAGCACGTTTTTTGCTTTTTTTTCATCGGTACTGGATTCAATAGTAGGGTTATCGATATATTTTAAATTTTCGCTGCTAAATTTTAGGGATTGCAGGTGGATGTTGAATACCCTTACCGTATCTGTATTTTTAACTACATCTACAAACTGGAAAATAGAATTATAATCGTAAGGATAAGTAGCGATGGTATGCCTGTTAATGATAGGGAATTTTGAAAAAATAATAATACCAAAATGCTGGTAGGCTAAGTAATCTTCCTTCCAGTTATAGCTATAATATTCATCTGGAAAGTGCATGGAAAGTTCAAAATCAACAATAGAATAAAATGAAAATTTATGGTAATAAGCATTGTCCAGGTCGATAACGCTGTCGCCGGCTACCATTTCCTGAAAACACGCAATATCAGGCTGGTACTCATTTACGAGGCTAATCATTTTATCATGGATGACAGGGCTTTTCCTGTAATTCATTACATCAAATTGAGCCACATTCCAACTCATTACCCTTATGGCATCCTCCTTTTTTTCAATTGCAAACGAAGTATCGGCACGAAAAGGGATTATCTTAATTACATGGTTATAACAAAATAATAATACACCCAAAAACAACAGCGACCATTTAGATTTTGCAAAGAGCCAAAAAATAAAAAAAATCAATAAAACTATTAAGAGGTAAAAAGCAGCCAAAGTAAAAAAACCAATAAACCACCAATCTTTAGCAAATAGTACGCCTG
>JAYVUJ010000372.1:0-3078 GCA_043788035.1 Ferruginibacter sp.
AAGATGATAACCGATTGCAAGGCCGCCGTTGAAACAGCCAAGCGCTGCAATGCGAAATACATGACCGTAGTGCCAGGAAATTATGAAAGAAGCTTATCAGCTGAATTTCAAATGGCTAATGTTATAAGCGCATTAAAACAAGCGGCAGCCATTTTTGAGCCACATGGTTTAGTAATGGTACTGGAAGCATTAAGTGATAACCCCGACCTATTTCTTCGCCACTCAGACCAAACATTTATGGTGTGCAAAGCGATTAACAGCCCTGCTTGTAAATTTTTGTTTGATATGTACCACATGCAGCGCAACGAAGGCGATATCATCAACAACCTCGATAGGGTTTGGGACGAGGTAGGCTACCTGCAAATTGGCGATAACCCCGGAAGGAACGAACCCGGCACCGGAGAAATGAATTATAAAAACATCTTTGCTCATATTTATAAAAAAGGCTACAAAGGCGTACTGGGCATGGAACACGGTAGCTCATTACAAGGCAAAGAAGGGGAACAGGGGCTGATAAAAGCTTACCGGGATGCCGATGGGTTTATTAAAGGGTAATGCAGTAACGTACATATTAAAATGACAAAATCTCATCTGTAAGCTTTAGCTGATATTTTCAAATTTTAAGGGATATACAATTTTTAAACTTACCTTTTTAATACAAGCCTCCCTTACTCGTTTTATGGAAACCGGCAACTAAATACTCATATCTTTAAAAATTTATGTTTACCCGGACGGCTATTAATTTCAATGAATATTTTTGGACTCCTTATTCATTTTTAGTTTTAGTTATCATTGGTTTGATTGAAAGCTTTTTAACTTTCAAGTCCTTATCAAAGAAATCGTATCAAAAAATAGGTAAACCAATATTACTGGTTTGCTTAATTGCAAATGTTTTTAGTTTTTTTTTAGAATATTATTTCTTTGCTTTTTTTAACGGTGGACACAGGATACTTGTTTGGATACCTTGGGTTAAAATTATTGGGCAGTCCCAACTGTTTTTATATCTAATTAGCTTTCCAATTATTTTTTCAGTTACAATTTTAAGCGAGTTTATTGTTGTTTTATTTCTTTTAAAAAATGAATTTAAATGGAATGAAATATTGAAGGCAACTTTTAAAGCAAATTTTATATCAACCATTGCGCTTGTTGTAGTTTTTAATGTTGGTGTGTTTAATTTAATTAATGGAGAACAAGAAGGCTATCTTGACGACATAATGCCAGAAATTTCCCGTAGCGCTCATTGAAATCTTTCTCTACCGGTGTGTTTATAACTATTCCATTTTTACAACTTCGGCCCAACAGGCTTAACAGCTCCATCAAACGGATTAACGCCACGGGTTTTTAATTTACGCCGGTACACTTTATCCCAGCAGGTAACGTATAAAATATTAAAGCCTGTGCCGCCAAAACAAATATTAGAGGGAGGATGGCTGGCAGGCGGTACTGGTAAAATTGCATTTACACGCCCAAGTTGGTCCAGTATCTGTATGCCTAAATTGGAGGTAACAAACACTCTTCCGGCAGAATCGCATTTTAAGCCGTCAGGCCAGGCATTTTCTTCCGTATCCGGTACATGCAGCCAGCCATAGTGTTGTTTGTAGGCCAGCGTGCCATCTGGTTTTATCTTGTATAACCAAACCCAGTGGCTGGCAGATTCAGTTACGTACAATTGCGCCTGGTCGGGCGAAAACGTTAGCCCATTGGGATATTTTATGCCTTCATCAACCAATAATTTTTTGCCATCAGGCCGTATTAAATACAGCTTGCCTGGCCTGATGGGACCATCCGGCACAGTAACATATACGTTGCCGTTTTTAGCTACTACCAAATCATTTCCGGCAACACTATCTGCCACAACGGTTTCTTTCTCATTGGCATCATAGCTTATAATTTGGTTTGTTTTGCTGGCGGCCGTGTAGCGTGTACCATCGGCGCTAAAACAAGTACCGCTGGCTTTTTTAGTATCAATAGGCAAAGTAATTACTTTGCCATCCAACCCTATTTTATAAGTTTTTGAAGCTGGTATATCCTGAAAATAAACTTCGCCTGCGGCATTAGCAGCAATGCCTTCTGTAAATTGATAGCTATCGCCTACCAGCTCCCAATCTTCGTTGGAAATAAGCAACCCGCTCAAAAATTGATTTTTAGTATTGCCTTTTGCAACTGCTTTCGGCCAGTCCTTCCAAAGCCACCGCATGGCTTGCGGAAAAATAGCGGTGCCCTGGTTGCCGTTATGCCCTGCCTCCCCCCAAATATGTGCTACTTCGTAGCCCGAAAAAGTAAGTGCCCTTTCCATTGTTTCATTCGCCTTATACCAATCGCCGGCATAAATATTAAGGTCGTTGCTGCCGTCCTGTAAAAAAATACGGAGAGGCTTAGGCTCGTATTTACGTATTAGTGTTGGGTAGCGGTCTGCTCCCCGCAAGCCAACATAAGTACCAATAGCACTGAATATCCTCGAAAATTCTTGCGGTCGTTCCCATGCTGCTGTAAAGGCACAAACCGCGCCACTGCTGCTTCCGCCTATAGCACGGTCGTTGCCATTTTTTGATAAACGTATTAAGCGCCCATCGCTTGTTTTTTGTTTTTCTGCCTCCGGTAAAATTTCAGTTAGTAAAAAACGGGCGTAGGCATCACCTAACCCATCGTACTCAAAACTTCTATTAAAACGGTCAAGCGAAATAGCGCCGCTATCTGACAGCACTTTACCGGGCGTTATAAAAATGCCGATGGTAACAGGCATTTCATTTTTAAATATAAGGTTGTCAAATACCGTTGGGGCATCCCACTGTACCCCATCCTGGTTAATGTAAACACAGGCGGGCTTGCCAGGCTTATATTGGGCAGGCACGTATATCCAATAATCCCTTATCGTACCCGGAAATATTTTTGACTGGTTATAAGTAAATTTTAAGAGCTCGCCTTTAGGTACGCCGGCATGCACTACGCTGGCAGAGTCGGTGGCATATTTTTCGGCGGTATCCTGGGCAAATAAATGGCTAAGCCCAAGCATGCCAATCAAAAAAAATAATTGCTTCATAATGACATCGTTTTATATACTATTGGCTAAAATGCAGT
>JAYVUJ010000373.1:0-5267 GCA_043788035.1 Ferruginibacter sp.
CTTGCTACCGAAGCACCAGAGATAGGAGCGCTTTACCCCGTAAAGCGCCGTGGGCTTTTACTGAAAGAGCAAACTGTAATTTCGGCGCTGCGGAGTACTGCGCATAGCCCGCCCGGGTGCCCAAAAAAATTTTATACCTGTAAGCAGGTAATACCTTTTTGTTATATTATTTTTTAAATACATTAACGACTAAAAAACTTCTCCTCAATTGTTGTTAATAAAAACATAATCAATTTATTTTTTTGACGAGCGGTAACATTTCTTACCAGGTGCACGTCTAATTTCATAAAGGCTTACCAGTAAACAATTTTAGGCTGCTCAATCAAAAAATAACTTTAATGACTAATAAATTTGCAGGGATGCTGATGGTATTTCTTGGCGGGCATTGTATATCTACTGCTCAAACAAATTTTAAACAGATAACCGCTGTAAGGTGTGATGCCGTTTTTAAGATAGATGGTAATTTAAACGAAGCCGCCTGGAAGACCGCACCCGTAGCCACTAAATTTATTGAGTTTCACCCCAATACTTTTAGAAAAGAAGATTCCCTTAACCGGACTGAAATTTTTATTCTTTACAATGACAAAGGCATTTACTTTGGCGGTTATTGCCATGAAAAAAATAAAGACAGCATCGCTACAGAATTAATAGGCAGGGATAATTTTGGCAACAACGATTTTATAGGCGTTATACTGGATACTTACCAGGATAAAATAAATGGCACTGAATATTTTGTTACGCCGCTCGGCGAACAGATGGATGCGAAAGTTATACCCCCCGATAATAATGGTAACATTGAAGATTTTAGCTGGAACAGTGTTTGGGAAAGTGGCTGCAAACTACAACCAGATGGCTGGAGCTTTGAAATATTTTTGCCTTACTCCGCCTTGCGTTTTAGCAAAAAAGATGTACAAAAATGGGGGATGAATATTATACGCAGAAGGAATAAAAGCAGCCAGCAATTATTCTGGAACCAGGTGGATCCGCAAGTGAATGGCTTTCTTACGCAATTTGGTACTTTAACCATCCCTGATAAAATATCGCCGCCGGTACGATTGTCGTTCTCGCCGTATTTTTCTACTTATTTAAACCATTACCCTTATAATACCGAAGGCGTAAAAAATACTACCAATGCTTTTAACGGCGGTATGGATGTAAAGTACGGCATTAACCAGAGCTTTACCCTGGATGCCACGCTGGTGCCGGATTTTGGGCAAACACAAAGCGATAATAAAATACTGAACCTCTCGCCGTTTGAAGTGAAATATAATGAGAACCGTACTTTTTTTACAGAAGGCACAGAGCTGTTTAATAAGGGCAATTTATTTTACAGCAGGCGCATTGGTGCATCGCCTATTCATTATGGCGATGTTAATGGCAAGCTGGATAGCACGGAACATATCACTAAAAACCCCTCTGAAACAAAGCTGCTTAATGCCATGAAAATTTCGGGGCGCAACAAAAACAAATTGGGCATTGGCTTTTTTAATGCCATTACACAACCAACCTACGCCACCATTGAAAACAACAATGGGCGAAAGCGAAAAGTGGAAACTAACCCGCTTACCAATTACAATATGCTGGTAATAGACCAAAGCCTTACAAACAATTCGTCGATAACACTGGTTAACAGCAGCGTGCTGCGAAACGGTAAAGATTACGATGCCAATGTAACCGCAGGCTTATTTAATTTATACGATAAAAAAAATACCTGGAACCTGAATGGCAATGCTTATACCAGCACGATTTTCGACACTAAAAAAGTTACGGGTTATAAGTATGGTACAAGTTTTGGCAAAGTGAGCGGACGCTTTAATTTTTCGACAACAGTGCAAGTGATAGATGATAAATTTGACCCCAACGATATGGGCATCCAGTTTTATAACAATAACATCAACACCTACATTTATGCGGGCTACTATTTTACCAAGCCAAGCAAATGGTTTAACAGGTGGTTTAATAACGTCAATATTAACTACGACCAGCTTTTTGTGCCCAGGGCGTTTCAAAGTTTTAAGTTTAATTACAGCACCAATTTGCAATTAAAAAATTTATGGTCTGTGGGTACGTACGCCAGCGTAGCGCCAAAAGGAAATGATTTTTATGAACCAAGGGTAAACGGAAAGATGTTTAAGAGCCCCGCATATTATACACAGGGCGCCTGGGTACAAACCAATTCGGCAAAAAAATACAGCGCCATGCTTACGTTAAGTATTGGCAACTATTACCTCTTTAATTCAAAAGAATATTATGCCGACTTTACACAGGCCTTTCGTTTTAGCAATAAATTTTCTATATCGCATTTTATGTCGGTAGCACCTACAAGCAACAACGTTGGCTTTGCATCAGGCAATAGCAGCAATGGCGAAGATGGTATTTATGATGCCAACACTATATTATTTGGCAGGCGTAAAAGGATGACTATTGAGAACAGGCTAAATTTTAAATACAGCTTTAACAACACCATGTATATTACCATGCGCATAAGGCATTACATGAGCACGGTAAATTACCAAGCGTTTTTTATACTGAACCAAAGTGGCAACCTGGATAAGATTGATGGCAGCAACACACCCATCAATCAATACATTGCCCGCAACCATAACTTTGATAACAATTACAATATTGTAAATATAGATATGGTGTACAGCTGGCGGTTTGCGCCTGGCAGCGAGTTTAACGTGGTTTGGAAAAACGTCAGCAACACTTACGATCCAAACGTTGTAAATAATTACCTTAAAAATTTTAACCACACAATTTCCTCTCCGCAAAATAATAGCCTTTCTTTAAAAGTGCTTTATTATATTGATTATTTGCAGTTGAAAAGAACCCATAAAAATAGCCCGCTCCAAGAGGGAGTTGATGTTATGCCGGAGAGCAATAATACAAGAAACGTGAGCCAGCAGCAGACTTCAGCACGGATTTAAGCTTTTTCCTACATCCAATGCATAAAAAATCGGCCAGATGTCCTCGTTAAACCGGTTTTTTTAGCATTGATGAACCCTATTTCAGCATCATTTTATTTACTGGCTTTACTAACAAGTATTTATAAATAAACTGTGTTTTTAAGTTTTGATAATGTAGCCATTTATTGCCTGCCCAACCATGCCTTCCGCCGCTGTATTCCATAAACTCAAAATCTTTTTTAGCATCTTGTAATTTGCTGATAAGGTTTACGCTGTTTTGGATATGTACGTTATCATCTATCATGCCATGTGCAATCTGTAGCATGCCTTTGTACCTGTCAACATAGGTAAGTACAGAGCTTGATTTGTAGCCTTCCGGGTTTTCGGCGGGGGTATCCATGTAACGCTCTGTGTAGTGCGTATCGTAATAGTTCCAGTCTGTTACGCTGCCACCTGCCATGCCATGGGTAAATACATCGCTGCCATAAGTTACTGCATAACACGTCATATAGCCGCCATAACTAAAGCCAGTTATACAAATTTTTGAGGAGTCTGCACTGCCGTTTGCAATAAGCCATTTAACCATGGTGCTATAATCTTTCATTTCCCAATAACCTAAATTACGGTACATATAATTTACGCCTTCCTTACCAAAATGCCCACTGGCACGATGGTCCATTACCACTTGTATCAGCCCTTCTTTTGCATAAAATTGCTGTGTGCCATTTAGGCTCCAGGCATCCCAACAGGTACCGGCATTAGGGCCACCATAAATAGAAATAAGCACAGGGTATTTTTTGTTTTTATCCATATTGGCCGGCCAGGTAACTTTCATTGGCAAATCATATAAGCCATCATCGCTTTTTACGCGGAGCAAGTCTGTCTTCGCTAAATTATAGGTATCAAATGCAAGGCCTTTGCTATCGCCCAAGTCTTTAATTATCTTTCCTTTAGTACTTACCAAAGTCATTTTTGAAGGAGTGCCCACGTTAGAATAGGTGGTAATAAAATAACTGCCCCCGGGCGAAAGGTTGATGTTGGTATTATTATAATCACCAAAGGTTAAGCGCTGCAAATTTTTGCCGTTTAGCCCTACGCAGTAAAAATCAATACGGGCAGTATTTTCACGGCTTCTTGCGGTAAAATAAACGATACCTTTTTTTTCATCTACCTGTGTAATATTCAGCACAGTAAATTTTCCGCTGGTAATAGCGTTTATTTCGTTACCGCCCAAATCGTACAGGTACAAATGGTTCCAGCCAGTTTTATCGCTTTCTAAAATAAAATTTTTCTTAGTAGTTAAAAAATGAAGGCGCTCATACCCATCTTCCAGTTGTATCCATGTTTTTTGTTTTTCATCATACAATTCTTTTTTAGTTCCATTTGATGGGTTCACACTCCATAATTTTAAGTTATCCTGCCCACGGTTCATCCATTGCACCCATAGTGCGCTGCCATCGGGCGTCCAGTAAGGCGCTCCAAAATACTGGTCATCTTTTTCATTAAAATCCGCAAAAATAATATCCCCGCCATTTGGAGAAACAATACCAATTTTTATTTGCGGGTTAGGGTCGCCAACTTTAGGGTAGCGTTCTTTTTCAACATAGCCAAGTTGTCCGCCACTGCCATCAGTGATAGTAAATACGGGTATTGGCGAATCGTCCGTCCTAAAAAAAGCAAGGTGCTTGCTATCAGGGCTCCACCAAAAAGTGCGGTACATGCTTGCCCTTCCTAAAATTTCTTCTGTATATACCCAGCTCGCATAGCCATTCATAATTACGTCGCTGCCATCTGCGGTTAAGCGGGTTTCTTTTTTTGTGCCGATGTTGATGGTATATAAATCGTTGTTCCTTGTAAAGGCAACGTAGTTATCATCCGGGCTAACCATTGGATTAAGCTTTTTTGTAGTATCGCTTGTAAGCTGAGTTTCAACACCATTTAATTTTACAAAAATATCTGTGCCCTTTTTGTAGGCGGTAACTTTTACTACCTCCGTAGCTTTAATATCTGTATCCGTTGCTTCCCTTTCTTCGCCAGTCTTACAATCTACCACGAAAGATTTTGCCTCCTTCATTATAATTAGGTGGCTATCATCTATCCATTTGCCGGTAATAGGCAAAGCCTTTACAATACCCTTAAAATCCGACTTGAAATATTGGTCATCCGTCAACTCTTTTTTTTGTGCCTGGATGGAAAAACTACTAACTGCCAGCGCCATGATAGCAGTAGCCCTTGTTACAAATGATAGCATATTGAAATTTTAAATTTGAAAGACAAGATAGTTTTTTTGGGGGAAAGGAAAAAGTGAGGTTGGCAAAAGGGTATTTTATTTTACCTAAGTTGTTACAAGTATATTTACCG
>JAYVUJ010000374.1:0-3062 GCA_043788035.1 Ferruginibacter sp.
ATGGAAGAGGTGGTTTTTTCTTTAAGGGCCCTGGTGGGATGTTCGTGCATACCAATAGCCTGCCCCGCATGTACCAGCTCAATATTGCCAAGTGGCACATGGTAAGCTAGTAGTAACCCTTTCACCGATACCTCATCGCCTATTAGTGTAAATTGCATGCTGGTAGTATTGGCTTTGCCAATAAAAAGCGCCAAACCTTTAACTGCTTCCAGTGGAGCAAAATCTCCGCCCATCATATCGAGGCCTATATTCATCCTACTCCTATATTATTTATAAATAAAAAATTCTAAGCCCCTCATCCTGTGGCGAATGTAGAACTTAGAATTAAGCATTTGAAAAATATTATGACCTTAGAGGCGCTATTTCAGCAACCACCTGACCTTTGTAATATAATTTGCCTTCGCTTACGTGTGCACGGTGACGTACATGCATTTCGCCTGTAGTCTTATCTACACTTAGAGTTGTTTCTGATGCTTTGTAATGCGTCCTTCTCTTTGCGCTGCGTTGTTGCGAGTGGCGTCGTTTCGGATTTGGCATATCTGTAAATTTTAGTTGTTATTGTAATTAATTAATTGTTTATGTACCAGTACCTAGCATTTAGTACTAAATATTTAGATTATTAGTTATCCTTAAATTTTTCCAATCCTTTCCAGATGGCGTTTGCGTTGTTGGCATCCTCATTGGCTTCCATTTGCCTTAACTTTTCCAATACCTCTTTGTTACATTTAGGACCGCCAAATTCTTCTGCGCTGCATAGCTTTTGTACGGGTACGCTTAGGCTGACAAACTCAAATATCCAATCGTTAAGGTATATATGGCTTTCCGTTTTTGAAATGTAGAACACGTCAGGGTCTTCTTCCAACTGGTTCATTTCTTCGGGGTTATCTACCATCTTAACCACCATATTAAATTCGTCCCAAAGGTCTTTTGTCAACTGGTTGCCACAACGGTCGCAACCTACATCAGCCTTTCCGCCTACTTCAAATTTCAACAATAAAAAACTGCTTTTTTTATCCAGCTGTAGTTTTACCGTAGCCGAACAATTAGCAAATTCCCTGGTTGCTGCTTCTGCAAAGAAAGAGTCCGAAATATCGTAAGAAAACTCATGGATACCGGGCTTTAAACCCACAAAAGCTATCTCTATTGCTTTTCTTTTTATCATTACCTCCGGTTTAAAGGACGGCGAAGGTAGGTTTTTTACGGGAAATTAATATAATTAATGTATATTTTTTTACTCCAATGCTTTTGAAGCCCGCTACCAGTAAGCCTAATATAATAATACAATTACAAATTACAGGTATATTAGGTTGTTGAGCCTAAAACAATTTTATTGGAGCAAAACCGATTTTGCTTATTTTTAGGTGTATGATAAATAAAAAAAAATGGATAATTACTGCTATCCTATTGATCATCGTCCTTTTTATCCGTCTAATTTCTAGCAACCCTGCCTTAACCGAACGGTATTACTCAACGGGCATATACCCTTATATCTCAGCTTTTTTCAGGTGGTTGTTTGGCTGGCTGCCCTTTAGCTTAGGCGATATTTTATATGGCATTACCGGTGCCTGGATTTTGTGGAAATTATGGACGGATATAAAAATTCTTTTTACCGGTAAATTTACAAGGCAGCTTTTAGTTAAAAAATCGTTGCGTACAATAGATGTTTTGCTAATCATTTATATAACCTTTAACCTGCTTTGGGGCATTAACTATAACCGGCAGGGCATTGCCACGCAGCTTGGCTTAACCCTGGGCAAATATTCCACCGAAGAATTAAAGATTGTAAACAGCATTTTATTGCAAAAAGTAAACGAAACCAAAAGTGCCGTTGTAACAAGAGGAGATACCATCTTAAGAAGTAAAGAAATTTTTAATCGATCTGTGGCTGCTTATGGTGAAGTAAGTAAAAAGTTCCCTTTTTTGCAATACCATCAGCAATCTGTAAAAACTTCTATGTGGGGATCGCTGGGCAATTATATGGGGTTTAATGGCTATTATAACCCATTTACTGGCGAGGCACAGGTTAATACAACGGTGCCTAAGTTTTTGCAGCCCTACACTACCTGCCACGAAATGGCGCACCAGCTTGGGTATGCAAAAGAAAATGAAGCGAATTTTATTGGTTATTTATCGGCGTCAGCCTCAAAAGATACGGCGTTCCTTTATTCTGTTTACCTCGACCTTTTTTTGTATGCAGATAGGAACCTTTACGGAGTAGATTCTTTGGCCGCCAAATCTTTCGCCCGCCAATTGTTGCCTGCCGTAAAAGTAGATATACAGCAATGGCGAAAATTTAACCTTAGCCACCAAAGCCTTGTTGAGCCTGCTATCCGGTGGATGTATGGCAAATATTTGCAAAGCAACCAGCAACCTTCGGGCGTGTTGAGCTATGATGAAGTGACTGCTTTTTTAGTAGCATATTATAGAAAATTTGATACGCTATAAGCCCCAATCCGCTATAGGGGCGCTAGGGCAACTGAATGCAGGCTTCACGCTAATTTCTTACCCCGCACAACAAATGTTATAAATAGCTACCACATTAATAAATCGATTTTGTACTTTGCAACATGAAATTATTTGTATCCATCTTAATTCCCTTACTAGTTGGCGTAGTGGCCGCTTTGTTTACCAATACCGGTGTGCATGGTTGGTATGTGTTGGCTAACAAACCGCCGTACAACCCACCCAGCTGGCTTTTTGCACCGGTTTGGACGGCATTGTATATTATGATGGGCATTGCATTATACCTTGTAAGAAAAAGTGCTGCTGATAAAGCCTTAAAAAAACAAGCTATTATTTTATTTTCTGCGCAGCTTTTGCTAAACTTTGCGTGGTCGTTTATATTCTTTTACGCTAAACTGCCCGGCTGGGCATTTGCAGATATTATCGCTTTGTGGTTTTTTATTCTGCTTACAATTGTTTGGTTTAGCAAAATTTCTTCTGCCGCAGCATGGTTGCTGGTACCGTATATTTTTTGGGTAAGCTTTGCTTCTTTACTCAATTTTTATATTTGGCAGCACAATTAAAATTGCAACTTTTGCCTCTAAGCTTACAGGCTAATA
>JAYVUJ010000375.1:0-2513 GCA_043788035.1 Ferruginibacter sp.
CGCCTGGGTTTGCAGACCGCCCCCCATTAAACTCAAAATCGGCTTTATTCAACCTCCTTAGTTCTGCCAACGTCATACCAGAGCGGATGCCACTTTTGAGCCGCCATTTATTTTCTGCAATAAAGGCATCATTATCCTTTAAGCTTTCCAAACTTTGCTGGCCACCAAAAAGCAAGTGGCGGATGGTGCAACTATTTTCCTGGTCTTGCCAAATAAACACAACCTGTCTTTCGGTATTATAAAATAGTACGGCACATTTAGCCGATTCTTTACCGGGAAAATAATAAGTATCCTCTTTTACATTTTCTTTACCAAAATAAAACTCTAGGTATTCCTGTGAAGTAAAAGCAAGTAAGTCATCGGCATACCGTAAGTTTTTTGAGTCTACGGACTGCTGTTTTTGTACCTGGATACAATACATTTTTAAAATATCATCTTTTTTTAAATAGGCAATAGCCCTCATATCTCCGTGCTGAAAAATTAGGGGAGTTTTTACTAAAGAATCAATGCTTTTGTGGCAAGTAAACCCTTCTGTTTTAAATTTATTTGCCAATTGCGTAAACTCTGCCAGGGAAGATGTTTGGTAAGTGATGCAAGATGCTCCGTTAACATCCGACCTACAAAAAAAATGGATGGATGAATCGGGCTGCGTCGGCGGAACGTCATCTTTTTTATTGTGGTATGGCTTGTATTCATAAGTGCTTACAACAGTGTCGCCAAACTGGTCGTTTTTGTTCAGCTTATAACCATTTTTTAAGAGATAGCCATTAAGTTTTGATTTTGAAGAAGCCACCGCAGTTAGCAGGTTATCCACAGTTAAACGCTGCCCTTTACAAGCCGCCACCAGTAAGCTTATAAAACAAATAAAAAGTAATGTGTGCTTCATTTATAACATTTAACTATTTATAAAAAGTAAACGATATAAGATTTTATATATTTTACATTTTATAAATTTTATGTGTGCTTAATAAAGGCTACATTATGGGCAGCAATATTGTAAAGCTGCTACCATTACCGGGCTCGCTTTCTATCTGCAAAACGGCATTTATTTTTTGCAATAATTCCATCACTAAAAACAATCCTAGCCCGCTCCCCTTCTCGCCTTGTGTGCCTTTTGTAGAATTATTTTGCCTGTTTAAAATTTCGGATCTTTGTTTTTCGGTAAGCCCTATGCCTTCATCCCTAACTGTTATGGCTACTTTACCATTATTATTGGCAGAGGTTACATATAAGTGCTTATTTACAGCACTAAATTTAATAGCGTTGGTAAGCAGGTTCCTCAACGCAATAGATAAGATGCCGTAATCGCTTAAGGCAACCGCCACATCCATTTGTTGATGGATAGTTAATTGCTTTTGTACCGCCTGTGCCTGTACATGGTTTACCGCATCATGTACACAATCGGTAAGGCTTACAGGTATTATAGTTGGCTGTGTATTTTTTATCTGCACGTTTGCCCAGGCAAGCAAATTATCAAGCATATCACTGGTGTTTATTACTGCCATCATAGTCTGCACTTTAAAAAGTTCCCTTTTTTCTACAGCGATAGTTTCGTTATCAGCCAATTTTAAATAAGAGTGGAGCGTATTAAGCGGGTTGCGCAAATCGTGGCTAATAATACTGAATAGCCTGTCTTTTACCTGGTTAAGCGTTTGCAATTCATTTTTTTGCTGGATGATTAACTCATTTTTATCTTTAAGGAGTGTATTGCTTTTTTTTATTTTAGAATAGAAGAAAGCCAACGTTGCCAATACCAACACAGTAGCCAGGGCAATGATGATGGAAATATTTCGCTGGCTTTTTTGCCTGGTTACCTCCACATTTTTTTTTACGATTTCTATATTTTTTTTCCCAAGCTGATAGTCGGTTTCCAGTTCTGTAAGCTGGTTTTTATTATCGTTGGTAAAAAGGCTGTCTTTTATATCGTAATACTTTTTTTGATAACTGGCCTGTTGCTGAAAACTTTTCATTTGCCCGTACATATCTGCCATATTACGGTAGTTTTCCATTTCGATGTAAGGGTTGTTGCTTTGGCGGGAATAATCAATACTGGTGGCAAATGCAGCGGATGCGTTTTTATAATTACCACCCTGTACCTGCGTTGCGGCAATATTATTATACAGTGCCCCCATAACATCTGCAGGGGCTTTGTTCTTTTGCAGCAATGCCAGCGTAGTATCAAAATAAAGTAGTGCCTTTGTTGTATTTAACTGGTGCTTATAGGTAAGCCCTATATTTGATAACCCTTGCGTAATACCGTCTTCATTGTTGAGCGATAAAGCAAAGGCATATGCTTTTTGCAAGAAATACATGGCTGTGTCATACCGTTTTTGGGCATCGTTAATGATACCTCTGGAATTAAAGATAGCCATCAGTTGCAAGCTATCTTTTAAACCGGCAATCAATACTTCTGCCTGGTTAAAATAAACATCCGACTTTTTAAAATCTTTTGTTTCGCTATAAACAATCCCGATAGATGTGAATGCTTTGGAAAGCCGTTTGTTATCTTTTAG
>JAYVUJ010000376.1:0-3497 GCA_043788035.1 Ferruginibacter sp.
TTTGCAGTCTACGGATGCAGTGCATATTATGAAGCAAGCGGTGATGAAACAGCAAAAACTACCGCTATTGAATTATACAACACGATAGAAAAATATAGTTTTGATGAAGTAAATACAGGTTACCTGGAAGCATTTACAAACAATTGGCAACCAATATCCGACCTGCGTTTGAGCGATAAAGACGCCAACGAAAAAAAGACGATGAATACCCACCTGCACGTGCTGGAAGCGTACACTGGGCTATATAAAATTTGGCCCGATGACAGGCTTAAAGAACAACTTGTACAATTGCTACATAATTTTACGCAATATATAATCAATCAACAGACTGGGCACCTTAATCTTTTTTTTGATGAAAGATGGGCTAGCCGTTCAACCCTAATTTCTTACGGGCATGATATAGAAGCTGCCTGGTTATTAGTGGAGGCTGCAGAAGTTATCAATGATACATACCTTTTAAAGGAGATAAAAAATATTGCTGTAAAAATTGCTGCCGCTGCTACGCAAGGCATTGATAATGATGGTAGTTTATGGTATGAATATGAACCCATAGCCCAGCACTTTATAAAAGAAAAACATTGGTGGGTACAAGCCGAAGCAATGGTTGGATTTTTTAGTAGCTGGCAAATTACCGGCAATAAAAAATACCTTGATAATTCAATACAGGCGTGGGCGTATACCAAAACATTTATAAAAGATGAAACATACGGAGAATGGCTATGGGGGCGCAATGCAGATGGTTCTATAATGGGCGGGCAAGATAAGGCAGGTATATGGAAATGCCCTTACCATAACTCCCGGGCTTGTATCGAAATTATTAACAGGATAACAAGTCTTAACACTATTACTGCATCTTCCAGTTAAATTAATCAATGCAAATAGCCAACCTCCTTATAGTTTTTGTTATTGTTTTGGAACCAGCAACCGGGCAATTGCTAAAACAAATTTACCTGTAGATAGTATTCCCTTTTTCGCAGCCGATAACCCAAATTTTTAGTGGGTTGGGCAAATTGATTTTAGCAGGGTTTTGTATTATTAATAAAAGATAGTATGGAAACCTGGGTAAAGCCTTTGGAAAACGATGAACTGGCTATTTGCTTTTTTTAATCGTTCCTTAAAACCAGTATCACTACTTTTTGCTTGGAAAACCAACCCTATAAATGATACCCTATCAAAAATTAACGTTGATTTTTCAATAACAAAATTTGTTATTAAAGACCTTTACTCAAAAAAGACATCGGTAATACCACCAAGGCTTTTAAAGGTAATTTATTGTCGCATGATGTAGAGATGCTGAGGTTAAAAAAATAAAATTGATAAAACCTATTTTATAAAAAAAATCCTGCCGTAATGCAGGATAATTTTCTTTATAAATATGCTGTTTTTTATCATGTATAAAAACCTTGCTATACAACAGCAGCTATCCTTCTCACACATTTACAATCAAAACCGGTATTTTTAATTCGTGCCTTACGCTGTTAACGGTTTCGCCATAAATAAAATCTTTTAGCCCGGTATGGCCATGGGCACCAACGATCAGCATATCCGCATTTAATTCTTTTACAATGCGCACAATTTCTTTTGCCCTGTTCCTAAAGCCAAGGAAACCTTCTGCAACATGGCCCAGGCTTTGAAGATGAGCTACATAAATTTCCATCCGCTCTTTATCCTTCCTGGTTTCATAATCATCGCTTTCGGTACCATGTAATTTTGCAGAAGCGCTTTCTACAATGTGCACCAATACATAATTGGTGTTTGCCTGGCCCTGGCCTAATGCGAATGCCAGTAATTTTTCATCATTATCGCTAAAGTCTAAGGCAATTGCAATTTTATTAAACTGAGGTATCACCAATTCTTTAAGGATATCAATGGCAGGATGCATTTGTATAGAAGGTATCTTTTTTCTGCTGCCCAATAAAGGGAAGATAGTGATGTAAACCAACAACGCAACAAATAAAATACCTACGGTTACCAATAATAATTTTGGTAAAAAAACAGTACCAAAAAAAACGCCGGAAGCCTGGTTAATAATCATCTGTACGTTTAGGTATACAAGCACTGCCGCAATTAACCACGCAACAATTTTTGTAGTGGTATTGATGGCGAAATTACCCATTGTTTTTTTATCGCTTACAAAATGTATCAATGGTATAATGGCAAACCCAAGTTGCAGGCTCAATATCACCTGGCTAAAAACCAATAGGGCATCTACATTATCTTCCCCATAAATAATTATTACCAGCAATGCCGGTATAATGGCTAGCAGCCTGGTTATTAAGCGCCTTACCCATGGGTTTACACGCAGGCTTAAATAACCTTCCATAATTATTTGCCCTGCTAAAGTGCCGGTAACGGTACTGCTTTGCCCGGCGGCAATTAGTGCGATGGCAAATATTTTTGGGGCGAGGTTACCTAAAAAGCCGGGTAGTAAACGGTGGGCTTCTTTTATTTCTGCCACGTGCGAATTGCCTGTCTTAAAAAAAACGGTGGCTGCTAAAACAAGTATGGCGGCGTTTACAAAAAAAGCCAGGTTTAAGGCTATGGTAGTATCTATGCGGTTAAACTTTATGGCTTGTTTTATACCAGCATCTGTACGGTCTATTTTACGGGTTTGTACAAGGGCAGAGTGGAGGTATAAATTGTGCGGCATTACGGTAGCACCAATAATGCCAATGCCAATGTAAAGCGCTTCGCTTGATAATGGGTGGGGTATAAAGCCTACTGCTACTTCACCTAAATCTGGCTTGGCAAAAATTATTTCTATTAAAAAAGAAATAGCTACAACTGCAACCAGCCCAATGATAAAAGCTTCCATTTTGCGCATGCCCATCCTTTGCAGGTACAACAGCAAAAAGGTATCAAGTACTGTAATTGAAACACCCCAAACCAGCGGCAGCCCGGTAAGTAATTGAATGCCGATGGCCATGCCTAATACCTCCGCAAGGTCGCAGGCGGCAATGGCAATTTCTGCTAAAATGTATAACGCAAAATTTACAGTGCGTGGGTAAGCTTCGCGGTTGGCTTGTGCAAGGTCGCGGCCACGTACTATGCCCAGCCTGGCCGATAAGCCTTGTAGCAGCAAAGCCATCAGGTTGCTCATTAATAATACCCAAATTAAAGCGTAGCCAAATTTACTGCCGCCGGCAAGGTCGGTTGCCCAGTTGCCGGGGTCCATATAGCCTACGCTAATAAGGTATGCAGGGCCTAAAAAAGATAATATTTTTCCGAAGCCTTTTTTTTTACTGGCGGTGGTATCAATACTTTGGTTTACTTCGCTTAAGGAAGATGTTGCTGGCGAACGATTAATCATGGTGCACAAATATATTTTTAGCAAGCTGCTCGCTGATGACGCAGGTAGCTTTTTGTGCTACTTTTATTTCTACAGAACCATCAAAAGCAAAATGTTTATTTATTTTTAATGAAGTGCCGATACCGATATGATAGTGGTTCAGCATTTCCAGCATGCCCGGCGACTGGTCGCTTACCGAGCTAACTAC
>JAYVUJ010000377.1:0-4021 GCA_043788035.1 Ferruginibacter sp.
CTATGGCACCTTATACAGCCGATATTTACTACACTTGTATTTTTATTAGTATTTGGTAAAATTGCCAACATACCAACCGATGGCATAGAGCCTCTCTTATTTTTTATGAGCGGCATCACCATCTGGAATTATTTTAGTGCCTGCCTCACCGCCACTTCCAACACGTTTGTAGCCAACGCTGCTATATTTGGCAAAGTATATTTCCCGCGGTTAGTTATTCCTTTAAGCACGGTGCTTAGCAACATCATCAAATTTGGTATACAGTTTCTTTTACTGCTTTCGGTAATGGCATGGTTTGGCATAAAAAACCATCATTTTAGTTTTGGTGCCAGTTGGTTGTTAATACCTTTGCTGGTACTAATGATGGCCGGGCTGGGCTTAGGGCTGGGTATCATCATTTCATCGCTTACCACCAAGTACCGCGACCTTACCTTGCTGATTGTATTTGCCGTGCAACTGCTGATGTATGCAACGCCGATAGCCTATCCTTTATCTTTTATAAAAGGTAAAAGCTATGCGCACTGGATAATATGGAACCCGCTTACGCCCATTATAGAAGCATTCCGGTATGCCTTGTTCAACACCGGTGCTGCAGATGCTATGAGCCTTTTTTATAGCGGGGCAGTAATAGTGGTTTTGCTTTTTATAGGGCTGCTTATATTTAGTAAAGTAGAGAAAACCTTTATGGATACGGTGTAATTTTTGGTTTTTTGTTTTTTCGGATTGATAAGTGTTGCGCAATTTAAAGAACCCTTATTTCTTCAAGAGGGACCTGTACCTCTAACCTCAAAGGGGGACCTGAGGAAAACGTGATATGATAATTGTTGAAAAAGTTTACTGCAAATAAATAGTGCCTAACCTTTATATAATAGCAGGTTGCAATGGTGCCGGAAAAACTACCACATCTTTTTCTGTATTGCCTGAAGTATTGCAGTTCAAAGAGTTTGTAAATGCAGATGAAATTGCCAGGGGCTTTTCTCTCTTTCAGCCAGAAACAGTGGCTATCGCCGCTGCCAGGATCATGTTGCTGCGTATTGATGAATTGCTGGAACAGGGTAAAGACTTTGCGATTGAAACCACATTGGCCACAAAATATTATATGCAGGTTATTTAAAAAGCCAGGAGCAAAGGGTACTATATTTCATTATTATTTTTTTGGTTAGATGATGTAGCGCTCGCCATAGAACGGGTAAGGCTACGAGTGCTGGATGGTGGCCATATTATACCAGAAGAAGTAATTAGAAGGGGGTACAAAAATGGCACTATCAATTTTTTTAGTTCTTTTATCCGGATAGTAGATTTTTGGTTGTTTTTAAATAATACTAAGTATGTACCTACCTTTATAACAGAGGAATATTTTAATGAATCTACAACAATTTATGACTCAACTATTTGGCCATTAATTAAAAATGAATATGGTGATATCCACAAATAAAAAAGGTGAAGAAATTAGGGAAAAAGTCTGCATTGGCCCTTGAGCTTTCCTTTAAAAAATTAGTGCGGCAAAAAAGCCTTACAGATGGGATATTGGTTTTTAGGAATAATGGCAAAATTGAAAAAGTAAAAGCCCGTGATTTGCTGGATAAAGTTAACGCCACCATAAATAATAAATAAGTTACCATACCTATACAATGCTATAAACATTTTTGCGTTTAGCCTGCTTAACAACGATACTTGTAATGGCTAAACCTGTATTAAAAAAATGTGTACCTGTTTTAAAAATTAGTACATAAAACTTCCCCCGAAATTTAATGAGTACAGTAATAAAAGTAGAAAACCTATCCAAGCAATACCGGTTAGGCGATGTAGGCACAGGCTCACTGGCGCATGATGTAAACCGTGCCTGGTACAAGTTACGCGGTAAGGAAGACCCTTACCTGAAAATTGGCGAAACCAACGACCGAACACAAAAGGGCAGCAGCGAATATGTATGGGCGCTAAAGGATATTAATTTTGAAGTAAAGCAAGGCGAAGTGCTGGGCATTATTGGCCGCAATGGCGCAGGCAAAAGTACCTTGTTAAAAATATTGAGCCGTACAACCTCACCCACCACTGGTGCAGTTAAAATAAAGGGGCGTGTAGCAAGCTTGCTCGAAGTAGGCACCGGCTTTCACCCCGAATTAAGCGGGCGAGAAAATATTTATTTAAATGGCGCCATTATGGGCATGACCAAGCAGGAAATTAAAAGTAAGTTTGATGAAATAGTAGATTTTGCAGGTGTGGAACGATATATTGATACACCTGTTAAAAGATATTCATCTGGTATGTATGTACGGTTAGCATTTGGGGTGGCAGCATATTTAGATTCCGAGATTTTAATAGTTGATGAAGTGCTGGCCGTAGGTGATTCAGAATTCCAAAAAAAGTGCTTGGGGAAAATGAGTGAAATTAGTAAAGGTCAAGGTAGGACAGTATTATTTGTAAGTCATAATTTAGGCGCTATCCAAAATTTATGTAGTTCTTGTATTTATATGGAAAAGGGAGAAGTGCTTTTTCAAGGAAGTACTGACAAGACGCTGAAATTATATTTGAAAACGTCTTCGGATAAATATTATAAGGCAGCTGCAGATAATTATACAAAAGATATATTTTTAAAGGAAGCAGATGTGGACACAAGTAATGTTGCTCAAAAAGGATTCGTAACAATTAATGTAGTTATTTTTAGTAATATAGATGCAAAAATTTCTATTGACTTTCGATTAACCACAGAACTTTCTATACCTGTTGCATTTGCTTCGCTAGGCACGTTAATTTATGACGAAATGTTGAAAATCAATAAAGGCGATAATATACTTAGCCTGAATATTAAAATTGAGGATTTGGCATTAGGGCAGTATTTATTATCGATTGACCTAACACAGCCTAACATTTTGTATTATGATAGGTGTGATGAATGTTTATCATTTGAAGTAATAAAGGCAAATGATAGGTCAAGGCAGTTGCAACAAGATTGGAATTATGGATACTTCATTCTACCAGTAAGTAAAGTATAATATCTCAAAAATTATTTTATAAATATTACACTGTTATTTTTATAATATGGTTCGTTTAAAATGCATAAAATACTTCAATGTTAAAAAAAGTAATTAAAAAGGTTTTTAAAAATCAAACGCTAAGAGAGAAACACCAAAAAATTTCTTTCTCACAATCTGGTGAAGATTTAATTGTAAAGTTTTTATTTGATGCAATCCACATTGCTCAGCCCAGCTATTTAGATATTGGAGCCCATCATCCCTATTACCTTAATAATACCACATTATTTTATTTGTCAGGTTCAACGGGAATTAATATTGAACCAGACCCAAGTTTGTTTAAATCGTTTATTACAGAAAGAAAGCGGGATATTAATTTGAACATGGGTATTTCTGATAAGGAGTCCGAACAAGATTTTTACTTATTTAACGTACCAACACTTAATACTTTTTCTAAAGAGGAAGCCGCTAAATTTGAAAAAGAAGGAGATTACTTTGTTAAGGAAACTAAAAAGATAAAAGTACAAACAATAGAATATATACTTTCACAATATTCAAATAATAAATTTCCTAATTTTTTAACAATTGATGCAGAAGGGGTAGATGAATTGATACTTAAGTCAATAGATTTTAAAACAAACTTCCCGATTGTGATTTGTGTAGAAACCTTAAGTTTTTCAAGTTCAGGAAATGGAAAGAAAAATTATGGCCTCATTCATTTTTTAGAATCAAATCAATATTTACTATATGCAGATACTAATAATAACAGCATTTTTATAAAAAAGGAATATTGGGTAAATCATTAAAATAAACTTATTAAATCTAAGTATAAACACAACATGAATTTTCTAAAAAAAATAGTTCAAAAACAAAGGTGGATCCAGCATAAAAGAGCGCTAAATGAAGCTTTCAAAAACGAATTCAATGAATTTTCATCAAAGAGCAATAGAAATTTCAAATTAGATTTTGATCACGCCATACCTTATCTAAATGATAAAACTTCTACAACTGCTTTTGATGCACATTATATATATCATCCTGCCTGGGCA
>JAYVUJ010000378.1:0-2410 GCA_043788035.1 Ferruginibacter sp.
GGCAGATTACTGCTATAAACTTGGATAATAATAACTTGAGTGGCAACATACCAACTACTTTGGGCAGCCTTAGTAACATCCACAACTTAGTTTTAAGCCATAATAAGCTAACAGACACCGTGCCATCTACTCTGGGAAACTTGGCAAGCCTGCAGCTTTTAGCGTTAAATAATAATTACCTCATAGGGGCCATACCGGCAGAGCTTGGCAACCTTGTAAATTTGCATAGCCTTAATCTGGCAAACAATAGTTTTTCAGGCACTGTGCCTGCCACACTATCAAGCCATCCCGCAAGCATTACACAAATATCATTAGAATACAATCGATTTAATTTCAATGGCCTGGAAGCGTTCGCGCAGGTGTATAATACCAACGCTGGAGTAAGCTATGCGCCGCAATATTATTATGTTGGTATTAATAATACACAGGATGTTTTTTCAGTTACTACGGGGGGCACGCTTGCTAATAATATTTATAAATGGTACAACAATGGGGTGTTGGTTAAAACAATTAAAGGCGATAGTACTTACCGGCCAGTAGCACGTGCTTATGGCACGTATGATGTACAGGTATCCAATGTAATTGCTACTGCCCTTGTTCTTTTAAGCGACCAAAAAGTATACGCTGTGCCTGCCAATTTATCAGATTCGCTGATACTAGTAGAATTATATAATACTACTGGAGGGCCAAACTGGGCCAATCGTACAAACTGGCTTAACGGGCCTGTGGATAGCTGGTATGGAATTGAATCGGACGCAATGACTGGCCGGGTAAATCAAATAATATTGGGAGCAAATAATTTGAAGGGAACCATCCCATCCTCGCTGGGTAACCTAAGCAATTTAGATGACTTGCTTTTAGATGGTAACGCGTGGACTGGTACCATACCTTCTTCCTTTGCTAATCTTTCTAAGCTTGAAATATTGTCAATCTCAAGTTGGGGAGTATCTCATCTCAGCGGCCCTTTGCCCTCTTTTTTAAGTAACCTGCAAAGCTTAAATGAACTATGGCTGGATGGCAATGATTTCACGGGGCCAGTACCTTCATTGGTAAATATAAACTCCGTTCATAATTTTTCCTACACTATTGATCTCGATTCCAACAGGTTTAATTTCGATAGCCTTGAAAGTGTGGTGAAGCAATTTCCTGCCGCACATTACTCAGTACAAAGAGATATTCTGCCATTACATAATACCAATAATAAATTGTCTGTTTACGCAGGCGGCACGCTTGCCAACAATACCTATAACTTGTACCAAAATGGTGTGCTGGTAAATAGCACTACCGGCGATAGTACTTATCTAATTACGGGTAACGGCAGTTATTGGGCACAAGTAACCAATAATATTGCAACTGCATTAACGATTAAAAGCGATACATTAACTGTTAGTTTAATAAATTTAGTACTAGCCACTACAAACACAACATCTACCCAACCGGTTAACGGCCAAACGCTATATGACAGTGCCAACAGGATCATCAGTATTATTACCCCTGCAGGTGCAAACCCTGTAACAGGCAGTGTCTTTTCCAGCGTCAGGTTCGATGCTGCTGTACAAACTACAGCCAGCTCGCAGCCATACTTGCAGCGGCATTACGATATTGTGCCAGCCAGTAATGCGGCAAGTGCTACAGCAATGATTACACTCTTTTTTACACAGGCTGAGTTTACTGCTTTTAACATTGTTGCCATAGCAGCAGGGCTTCCGCTGCTACCAGTTGATGGTACAGATGCCGATGGCAATAAGGCATTTTTACGCATCACACAATACCATGGTACAGGTACCAAACCAGGCAACTATAGCGGCTTTATCGGTACCGGCCCATCAAGCGTGCTCATTACGCCAAATGTTTTTTATAACAGTAGTGCGGCACGGTGGGAAGTTAGCTTTCCGGTAATAGGTTTTAGTGTTTTTTTCGCCAGCACAAGCACTGGAATTTTGCCCATAACGTTGCTGAATTTTACAGCAGCCATCAGCAACAAGCAATCTATACTTACCTGGCATACTACCGGCGAATTAGATAATAAAGGGTTTGATATAGAAAAAAGTGCGGATGCCCTTACCTTTAAAAAGATAAGTTACCTGGCAGGGCATGGTACCGGCAGCCTTCCTCAAAGCTATACCTATGTTGATATACAGCCTTTTTACGGCAAAAGTTTTTATCGCCTTAAACAAATTGATTATAATGGTAAGGTTACCTACAGCAATATTGCTGAGGTAACCAGCAGTATAGAAAACAGGCTTTCTTTATACCCCAACCCCGCCAGTAATGTTATAACAGTAAAAACCATAAATAATACCGGCAACTTACAAATAACTGATATGGCAGGGCGTATTTTACAAACTGTTGTTATTAACAGCTACAGTACCAACGTTTATACCATGGCTTTACCTGCAGGCATTTATAT
>JAYVUJ010000379.1:0-6959 GCA_043788035.1 Ferruginibacter sp.
ATGAATGGAGGCACCCCATTTTTAGATACCCGCTACACCGTATTTGGCCAAGTAATATCCGGAATAGAAGTAGTAGAAAAAATAGCACTGGAACCGGTAGATGGCAACAACAGGCCAATAACCGATATCAGCATCAAAATGGAAGTGTTGAAAGAAGAAATAAAATAAGTTAATTTGCAACGTAATGAAGATAAGAACATAACAGTATTTAGTATCAAGATTTGAACGACTATTTAAAACAAACACTACCAAAAAAAACAATAAACCATTAACAAAAAAATATAACAACATGAACGTTCCATCAAACCTGCACTACACAAAAGACCATGAATGGATTTCTTTAGAAGGTAATATTGCTACCATTGGTATTACCGATTTTGCCCAGGGCGAATTGGGTGATATTGTTTATGTGGACATCTCTTCTAAAGGAAAGCCTTTAGCTTCCGAAGAAGTATTTGGCAGTGTAGAAGCAGTGAAAACCGTAAGCGACCTTTTTTTACCTTTATCAGGCACTATCACTGAAATTAACCCCTTGTTAGAAGCGCAGCCAGAATTGGTAAATACCGACCCTTATGGTCAAGGTTGGATGGTGAAAATGACTATTGAGAACATAGGAGATGTAGAGCGCTTGTTAACCGCAGAAAATTACACGGCTTTAGTAAGCTAAATTTTTTAATAGCCCCTGAAATTTTAGGGGCTTTATTTTTACGCTGATGCAACCCTTAAGAAAAATAAAAGCTATTAATTTTTTGCCTGCCGTAATTTGGTTTGGCATAGTACTTACATTGATATGGCTGCCTGGTCACGATATTCCTCACTCGGATTTTTTATTAAAAATAGACTTTGATAAATTTGTACATGCAGGTATTTTTGGCTTGTTGGCTGTTTTGTTCTGCTGGCCATTATATAAAACGGCGGTATCCCGTAAAAATAAAATCACTTATTTTTTAATTACTGCCATACTTACCTGTGGTTTTGGCTATTGTACAGAACTGATACAAAAGTATTGGGCAGAAGGCAGAAGTTACGACCTGATGGACTGGCTTGCCGATAGCATAGGAGCAGCAGGAGCATTTATTTTTTGCAGGATATATTTTACCCGAATGCCAACTGATTCCATTGCGCCATAACTAGCTTACCAAACGCTGGTAAAGTTGAGGGCGATAACAATAAGCGCTGCCTGTGCGCCTTCACCGCAAAAGGGGCATAAACTTATTTTATTTTTGTGATAAGAAAAACATTTCAATAATTGCTGCTTGCACCAGTTTTTAGTACATTTGTATATATGATGAACGTAGAAAACATGGAATACAATACCACACGCAGTTACCTGACGATGAGGGAGTATGGCCGGCATATACAAAAAATGGTTGATTATTTATTGACCATTGAAGATAAAGAGAAGCGGCAACGCAATGCAATGAGCCTCATCGAACTGATGGGATTCTTAAATCCACACCTAAAGAACGTGGAGGATTTTCGCCATAAATTATGGGACCATCTTTTTTTAATCAGTGATTTTAAACTAGAAGTAGATAGCCCATACCCCATACCTACCAGGGAAACATTAAAGGCAAAGCCAGACCCATTGCCTTACCCAAAAAGATACCCGAAATTTAATCATTTGGGTAAAAATATTGAGGTAGTAATAAACAAGGCATTAAAAGAAGAAAACCCTGAAAAGCGCCAGGGGTTTGCCAACGCCATTGCTTATTATATGAAGCTTACTTACAGCAACTGGCATAAAGAGCTGGTGCACGATGATAACATCCAGACAGAATTGCAAAGCATGACTGATGGGCAATTGGAATTTAACAACCGCCCTTTTGTGAAGCACAGGGTAGATAACAGGGCAAGCGAAGATTACCCAACTCGTGGCACTAATAACGGCTACCGTAAAAACTTTAGCGGTACACGAAATACCAACACAAATACCGGGAGCAGGGATAATAATAGAAGTGGCGGAAATAGGCCAGGCGGGGATAATAGGACTGGTGGAGCAGTTAACGGAAATAGGCCAGGCGGCGATACCAGAAATAGCAACAATAACAATAATAATAATAATAACCGCAATTTTAAAAAGCGGTTTTAATTTGTTATCCTAATTAAGGATTATTACTTTTATACAACAAATATTTTTCCCTGATTCAGTAATTGAATCGGGGTTTTTTATTTAAAAACTGTACTTTCATTTTTTAGCGATTTATTTTACCCCCAAGCAATAATTTTATGAGTTCATTTGAAGTACGGGGAGGCAATAAGCTTTCCGGAGAAATAACACCGCAAGGTGCAAAAAATGAAGCATTACAGATTATTTCTGCCGTATTGCTTACGGCTGAAAAAGTTACGGTAACTAATATCCCTGATATTATTGATGTTAACCTGCTGATAGATTTATTGAGTGCAATGAACGTGAAGACAGACCGTATAAGCAGGGATACCTGTATTTTTCAGGCAGATGATGTGAACGTGGATTTTTTACAAAGTGAAGAATACCATAAAAAAAGTGGCAAGCTACGCGGCTCTGTAATGCTGGCTGGCCCAATGCTGGCACGTTTCAAAAAAGCTTACGTGCCAAAGCCTGGCGGCGATAAAATTGGCCGCAGAAGGCTTGATACGCACATTATCGGTTTTGAAAAACTCGGTGCTTCTTTTAAATATAACCCGGATGGCTTTTTTTACTTGTCAGCCGACCAGCTAGAAGGCACGTTTATACATTTGGAAGAACCAAGCGTTACCGGCACCGCCAACATACTAATGGCGTCAGTAATGGCAAAAGGGCAAACCACTATTTACAATGCAGCCTGCGAGCCTTACCTGCAGCAATTGTGTAAAATGCTTAACCGCATGGGCGCAAATATTACCGGCATTGCCAGCAATATGCTTATTATTGAAGGCGTTGATAGCTTAGGTGGTACAGAACATCGCATGTTGCCAGACATGATTGAGGTTGGCAGTTTTATTGGGCTTGCAGCAATGACACAAAGCGCTATTACCATCAAAAATGTTGGGCTTGCACACCTGGGCGTTATTCCCGAAAGATTCCAGCAATTGGGCATACAAATGGAATTTATCGGCGACGACATACACATCCCTTCACAGGAATTATACGAGATACAAAAATATATGGATGGCGGCACGCTAACTATTTACGACCATCCATGGCCGGGCTTTACGCCAGATTTGCTGAGTATCGTTTTAGTTACGGCCTTACAGGCAAAAGGCAGCATCCTCATCCACCAAAAAATGTTTGAAAGCAGGTTGTTTTTTGTAGATAAATTAATTGAGATGGGTGCGCAGGTAATCTTATGCGACCCTCACCGTGCGGTTGTGGTAGGGCTGGAAAGGGAACAGCAATTACGCGGCATAACCATGACGAGTCCGGATATAAGGGCAGGCGTAGCGTTGCTGATTGCAGCCCTTAGCGCCACTGGCAAAAGTACTATCCAAAATATTGAACAAATAGATAGAGGTTATCAAAATATTGATACCCGGCTGCAAGCAGTAGGGGCGGATATCCGAAGGGTAACCTAAGGCTGTTTTGTGTTTATCGTTTATTGTTACTGACCGGTAAAAGCCTGTTTATCCCGAGAAGTAGGTTCTGGCCCCTGCGGATTATTTATGATTTATAAATTTAAATACGTTACGATCCCTCCTTTCAATGACTGGGAGGTTGTATTTAATTTAAATTCAAAGTGCAAATACAATTTAAACAGTTTTCTTTTCTTTTCTTTGCCACATGGCAATCCACAATAAACTTATAATTATTACAGCGCCATCTGGTGCAGGTAAAACTTCAATTACACATCATTTAATGCGCACATTCCCGCAACTGGCTTTTTCTATTTCTGCCGCTACCAGGCAGGCGCGTGGCAGTGAAAAAAATGGGGTGGATTATTACTTTATGGACATGGCAGATTTTAAGCAAAAGATACAGCATAACGAATTTGCAGAGTGGGAAATGGTGTACCAGGGCAAATATTACGGCACTCTTAAAAGCGAGTTGCAAAGGATATGGGATGAACAAAAAATACCCATCCTTGATATTGATGTAAAGGGCGCCATACATGTAAAGCAACAATACCCTGACTCCGCCATCAGCCTTTTCATTGAGCCGCCATCGGTAGCCGAATTAAAGAACCGCCTGCAAGGCCGGGGCACCGAAACTCCAGAATCTCTGGCAGCCAGGGTTAACAAAGCATCTTACGAAATTAGTTTTAAAGGGCAGTTTGATAAATTGATAGTAAACGATAACCTGGAACATGCCTGTGGCGAAGCAGAAAGGATAATAAAAGCCTTTATTGAATCCTGATAGTTTCGCTTAATAAATCATTGTACTTTAGTATTTTTACTTATGGACTGGATAGCACTTATAGCAATAATAATTTCATTGCTCCTGATTGGTTTTTTTTCCGGGATAGAAATTGCATTTGTTTCTGCCAACAAACTGTCGGTAGAGTTACGCAAAAAGCAAGGCACTTACAGCGGAAAGGTTTGGGGCGGCTACGCTGATAAGCCGGCTAAATTTATTGGCACCACTTTAATAGGCGTAAATGTAGTACTGGTTGTTTACGGCTTATTGGTAGGCGGCCTGTTATCGCCTTTATGGCACCGCATCGAGTTACAATTAGCTCCCTCACTGGCAGATTATGTAAAATATATCAAGCTACTTTTCGAAACGGTATTATCGTCTATTATAGTGCTGTTTATAGAATTTCTTTTTAAAGCTTTTTTCAAAGCAACGAACGATAGTATTTTAAGCAGCGGCATTATCGCGTACATTGTTAGCTTTTTTTATGCTGCTTTTTCTACCGCCTCTACCTTTTTCGTAACTATATCTGAATGGGCCTTAAAGTACATTTTTAATGTTCGCCTTAATGAAAAAAAAGATGTTTTTAGCAAGATAGACCTGGAGCACTTTATACAACAAAGCAAAAACCATGACGAGGAAGATACAAGTGAGATAAACAAGGAATTATTTGAAAATGCTTTATCGCTAAGCGAAGTTAAGATAAGGGAATGCCTGATACCGCGTAAAGAAATTGAGTCGGTTAGTATTACTACTGATATTGAAGTTGTAAAAAATACTTTTATCAGCACACAATTAAGCAAGCTGGTAGTTTTTGAAGAAAATATAGATAACATTATTGGCTATGTGCACCAGTTGGATATGTTTAAAAACCCAAAAGATATACACTCGATTTTATTGCCGATACCTGCCATACCCGAAAGCATGAGCGCTACCGACCTGATGAATAAATTTAGCCGGGAGAGAAAAAGTATAGCATGGGTTGTTGATGAGTTTGGTGGCACCGCAGGTATTGTTACAATGGAAGATTTACTGGAAGAGATTTTTGGTGATATCCGTGATGAACATGATACAGAAGAATTTGTAGAAAAGCAATTGGCTACCAACGAATTTATTTTTAGCGGTAGGCTGGAGCTTGATTATATAACAGAGAAATATAAGCTTGACTTTCCGGAAAACGAAGGCACTGAAACCCTTAGTGGCTTTATAATACAGCACCGTGATGAAATACCTAAACAGAAAGAAACGTTTACCGTGGGCCATTACCAATTCGATATTTTAAATGTAAGCGATACCAGGATTGAGACGGTTAAATTAAAGGTTTTGGTATAAGCCTTGGCTTAAAATTTTGCATTGATCAACTAATTATAAAAAGCCTTTACCTATAAAAGGATGCGCCATTAACGGAGCATCCTTTTTTGTTTTATTATTGAATTAAATATTATAAGCTTCCTTTTAATAAAAGCTATTAGAATTGAGGAGGAGTACCAAAAAGGTATGCCGTAAAAGTGAGTGACACAACAATGACCACCATAACTGCTGTATTGGCCCGGACAAAAAAAGCACTATTAAAGAACATAACTTTCATTATCGGAGGCTTTTAAACTGGCTACTTATACCAGCACACAACCAATTATTTATTTGGCTTTTCTACCTTGCTTACTACCCTCATTTTCCTTAATATCATCCTGTTTTCCCTTCTATCCATCAGCTTAAATACCAGTGCGTAAATAACGGGCAATATCAATGACGTTAGTATGGTAGATGTAACCAGCCCGCCAATCTCAACTATTGCCAAAGGCTTTTGCGTTTCGCTGCCTACGCCTGTTGATAAGGCTGCCGGCATTAAGCCAATCATGGCCATTAGTGCCGTCATAACAACCGGGCGCACCCTTGATATTACGCCTTCCCTGATAGCTATGTTTAAATGCATTTTTGCATCCAGGTTTTTTCGGAATACACTTATTAAAATTACCCCATTTTGTATACACACACCCAACAAGGCAATAAAGCCAATACCCGCACTAATACTAAAGTTGATGCCGGTAATATGCAAGGCTAAAATGCCGCCGATTAAGGCGAAAGGCACGTTCATAATTGTTAACACGGCATCTTTAACATTGCCATATGTTACAAACAAAATAAGAAATACCGCCAGCAGGCAAATAGGTACTACCCTAGCTAAAGTGGCGCTTGCCCTTTGCTGGTTTTAAACTCACCGTTCCAGCTTAATTTATAGCCTTCGGGCAGTGTAAATGCTGCAGCAATTTTTGCCTGCGCTTCGTCTACCGTACCTCCTAAATCCCTGCCGCGTAAAGAAAATTTTACGGTAATGTAACGACTATTATTATCCCTGTAAATAAATGCAGGGCCGGTAAGCGTTTTGATATCCGCAATTTCTTTAAGCGGTATTTTTTCGCCGCCGGAAGTTGGCATCATTAAGTTTTCTACCTCTTCCTGCGTCTTTCTATACTCTTCCTGGTAACGTATCCTACTGTCGAACTTTCTTTCGCCTTCATACAATTGTGTTGCTGCTTTGCCGCCTAAGGGCATTACAATAATGGCATTTGCATCGCCGGTTGTTACGCCGAACATGGCCATTTTTTGTTGGTTCAATCCTATGCGGAATTCTGGCTGGCCAAGGTTCCTT
>JAYVUJ010000380.1:0-17173 GCA_043788035.1 Ferruginibacter sp.
TCGTTTATCCTTTTAGCAATGGTTGCCGGGTCGTCGCCATGCATCACGTAACCATCGCAGGTGCTGGAGATAAGGTCTTTCGCTTTATCGCTTTCGCCGCCGGCATAAATAAAGGGTCTTGGCTTTGATATTGGTTTTGGCTGCAGTACATTATCTTTCACTTTATAAAATTTACCCTCAAAACTATAATGGTCTTTTTTCCAAACGTTATCCACTACCGTTAGCCATTCTTCTGTCCTTGCATACCGGTCGTCATGTTGTTCAAACTGTACACCGTATTTTTCTGCTTCGTCCTTCCACCAGCTGCTTACTACGTTTAACGACACCCTGCCATTACTAATATGGTCGATATTAGCGGCAGCTTTAGCCAGCAAAGCAGGGTTATGGAATGTGGGGCGAACGGCCACCATCAACTCTATAGTATTGGTAACTGCAGCCAATGCGGCTGTTGTGCTCCAGGCATCTAAACTGGGTGCCTCTATGCCTTTAATATCATTAAGGTTAAGCTCTGCTATTAAAGAAATTGTATAGCCAAGTTCTTCGCTGCGTATGGCCATCCGTTTTACATAATTCCAATCCGCCTGCATATTTTCATCTTCAATATTCCTTAGCCAACCGCCAAATACAGGCAACCAATATCCGTATGTCATAATTAAATTTTTATCGTGTATGCGTAAATGGTAGTAACATGTACCGCCTGTTATTTAATTAAATGTATGCCACTGCCTTTATATCTATCCATGCCATAAATACCAACTATTGTTTTGGTTTGATGGATGCATATTGCCGGTTAAATAGTAGCTGTAGGCTTTCCAGAAGTTGCAAAAATCTGCGCTTCTAAAAAATCTACTAATTTTTCATGTGGGTTAAATCCGATTACGTTAACCGCATCTGCAACAAAATTAGATAGTGCGTTCACATCATAATAAAGCACTTCGCCATCCCTGTCGTTGATGATATATTCAATGCCACCAACATCTATGCCTGCGTTTTGTATAATGCTTTCGACGGCATCAATAACTTCCTGCGGCGGTGTATATCCTTCAACCCTTAAACCATTTTTTGGTGCATCTACCGCACAGGCGTTGCGTACCAGCTCTTTGCCATCATTTGTTTGGCAAATATCCGCAGGGCATAAATTAAAACTTTCGCCGTTAGTGTACACTTTAATACCATATAAAAATTTACCGCCTAAAGTTTCAACTCTTGTAATGTAGCCACCCCTTGCTGTTATGTATTCTTGTACCAATGCGGTCTTGTCAATACCAAGGTCAATAGCGTTATCATCAATATCTGCTTGTAAGCTTTCTACAGAGTTGTATTTGGTAATGCCTGCACCGCTGCCACCAATATTTGCTTTTACCACAATAGGAAATTGCAACCCTTCGGTTGCGGCAATTATTTGCGATGCATGATTTACGATAATAGTTTTTGGAAAGCCCAGTCCTAACTTTTTAATTAAAGAAAGCTGCTCTGCCTTTGAAGTTTCGTAAGTAAATGCTTTGAAGCCATTAATTGTATGGGTACCAAAAGTTTCAAGGTGCTTTAAGTAGCCTAAGGTAAAAAACAGGCCTTGTTCTCCATCCCTTAAATAAGCCGAAGGGCTCATCCTATTAAAGAACAAGGAGTACTCTACATCCGTTTCATTGATGTTAAACCTATGCCTGGCAGGGTTAAGGCGCACATAGGGCAATCCTCTTTTTTCAAGCTCTGCAAACAAAGGCTTGAACCAGTCGGGGTGTTCGTGGTAAATTGCGATAGGTTTCATGTAATTTTTTATTATTTAAATTATAGAATAATATTGATGAATAAGGTTATCCCAATGCAAAATTATGTCTTTATATCTGTCTATAACTTTAATAGACTAATAAAATCTTTAAAATGCAACAATTTATTTACCCTGGTGCCAGTAATGAACTACCACCACCGATCTGGCCCTTCAATGTCCGTTTATTTGCTTTACCTGCTTCCGGAATTTCTTCCTTTACCTAACACTGCTGCTGTTGCAACTGTTGTTATTAAGCTTACTTTTTTTTAAGCTGCCTCCAGCAGTTTCTCCCTCTTATTTTATGTAATCAATATGTAGTACTGCCTGTTAAAGGTAGGAGCTGCTATCAACCTATAAAACCTAAACATACTGTCCAAATTCTACAAATGTAGTTTTGTAACTGCTGTTTTTATATTAACGCCAGCATCAGTGAGGGCCCAATCATTTAAAATAAAGGGAGAAGTATTATTTGATGATAAGCAGGTGCCTTTAAAAGGTACAGCCATAAAAATTAAAGGGCATCTCCTGGGAGTTATTACTGATAAAGATGGAGCTTTGTCTATCAATGCACCGCAATAGGGAGCTACCCTTATCATAAGTTTTACCTGCTTTGGTACGGCTTTTCTAACAAAAAACTAAAAGCAGAATGTGCGGTAAGTTAAGTAAAAAATTAGCCTTATTTTATAATTTGATAAAGAAGGTATGGACCTATGTTGCCGCCTTGATGCTTTGAAAGTTCAAGCTCGGACCTGGCATCTATACAATCAACAATAGTAGAGAAGCTGATAAAAATAAACTTATCGTGAGGTACGGTAAATTGCGCTATTTCGTAAACACTGGTAACTTTTTATGCAAAATCATATAATAAACCAGTGCCCGCACTGATGGCTTTATCTTTGTTAAAATGGAATAGCTGATGGTTCGATTTAATTTAAAGGATCATTCAACACATTTCTACTTTAATTAAAATATTAAGTATGTGGAAAGCATTGGTTACGGGTGTTTCGCTGGGATTATATTTGGCAGTTTCTGTTGGGCCAATTTTGTTTACGGTAATAAATAAAAGTCTTAATAATGGGGTCCGTGGCGGGTTTAGCTTTGTGGCAGGTATATGGCTAAGCGATATTTTATTTGTTTCAATAAGTAATGTGTTCACTGTTTTTACTGCACATTTTGCTAATGTTTATATAAAAGAGATTGGTTACTGCGGCGGTGCGTTATTATTTGTGCTGGGCTTTTACTATATATTATTTAAAAAAGCTAACAGGCAACCTTTAGATACTGGGAGGGTAAAGAAATTAAACACCAGCGAAATGGCAAAACTTTTTACCACCGGCTTTTTGATCAATACTTTAAACCCGATTTTGTTTTTTGAATGGCTTTCTGCCGCGACTATTTTTGCTAAAACTTATTCCGTAAATTATCGCATTGTCATTTTTGTAGCATGCCTATCTATAAATATTTTATCTGATTTTTTGAAAGTAATGCTTGCTGATAAAATTAAGTTGAAACTAACCTTTCACAACCTTCGTATTGTAGATATAATAACGGGAACCGTTTTAATAATTTGCGGCAGCTTTTTGTTTTACCAAACTTTTTACCATTCCGATAAATGGAAAAGTAGAGAAGGAGGGGATAGTATTGAAACGCAATATTCCGAAATGAAGATTAATCATGCTTAGAAAGATAAGTTTACAATAAACTTTTTTCAATAGATTTAATAAGTAATTTTAAAACAAAACTGAAGAAAGTTAAATAATTTACAATGCCATTAAGTAACCTCAAGCGAAGAAGTTTTTTAAAGCAAAGCACGATACTTTCTGCCGGATTCCTTGCTTCCCGTATGCCAGTGATAGCGGGCCCTTTTGCAGCAGGTGAATTAAATGGCTTGCAGATTCCATTGGATAAAAAGCTTGATCCTGATTGGATAAAATTTTTGTATAAAAGAGGCACCGTCACCACTTATCTTAAAAGCAAAAACGAATTGCAATATATTGGTATGCCGGTAGGTGGTATCAACTGCGGTACTCTTTACTTGAGAGGCGACGGCCGTTTATGGCTCTGGGATATTTTTAATAAAAACCAGGAAGGTATTGAGCCTAAAGAAGTGGCATGGGGCAGCGAAGTGCAAGCGGGAAAAAAAGTTCGTTCTCGTGATGGTGCTGCTTATGTGGCTCCGGCTAAAGATATTTATCTTTTGGAGCAGGGGTTTACAGTTAAAATTGACTACAACGGTAAAAGCATAATCAAAAAACTAGAGGCGGATGATTGGGATGAGATTGCTTTTGAAGCCACCTATCCCTTGGCCACCATTCGTTATATTGATAAGGATGTTCCGGTAGAAATTTCACTGCAGGTCTATTCCCCCTTTATTGCATTGGATGAAGAAAATTCCGGGCTGCCTGCAACAATTTTTTCATTTCAAATCAGTAACAAATCAACCCATCCGGTAAAAATTTCGTTACTGGGATGGCTGGAAAATAAAGCAGGGATTTATTCTGCTAAAAAAGAAGCGCATGAACGTTTTAACACAGCACTGTCCGGAAAAGAATTTCATGGAGTAGAAGGAAGTGTTCGTAATAAAAACGGCTCAGCAACGGATATCCAACAGCAGGCTGACCATGGAACTATGTGTATCGCATCATTGAATGATGCAGCGAAATTAAATACAACTTTATCATGGCCTTTATCCGAAAATCCCTTCGATCATTTTGCCGATAACGAAGCGGTAAAAACTATTGATGAAAAATTGATTGGTGCAGTTATCAATCAGCATCAACTGTTGCCGGGCAAAACTATTTCTTCGCATTTTGTGATCAGTTGGTTTTTCCCAAATTTAAAATTGGAGGGTATTGAAGACGAGGGGCGTTATTATCAAAATAAATTTAAATCCGCTGCTGAGGTATCCCGGTATGTCCGGCAGAATTATAAAAAGCTATCTTCCCAAAGCAAACTTTGGAAAGACACTTGGTACAATTCAACATTGCCCTGGTGGTTTTTGGAAAGAACATTTATGAATATTTCCACTCTCTCTACAACTACCTCCCACCGTTTTAATTCCGGTAGGTTTTACGGATGGGAAGGAGTAGGCTGTTGCCCGGGTACCTGTACGCATGTATGGCAATATGCGCAAGCGGTTGGCAGAATTTTTCCTGCATTAGAAAGAGATACCCGTGAAAGAATTGACCTGGGACTGGGTTTTGTAAAAGAGAATGGGATAATATGGTTTAGGGCTGAAGCCGATAAACGCCCTGCTATTGACGGACAAGCCGGAACAATCTTACGCATCTATCGGGAACACCAGATGAGTGAAGATGATAGATTCTTGAAAAATAACTGGACGAAAATTAAAAAAGCAATTCAATTCGTGATCGCCCAGGATAAAAATAAAGATGGTGTGGAAGACACGCCAATGGAAAATACATTGGATGCAGTATGGGATGGAGAAATTGCATGGATCGTGGGCTTGTGTATTGCTGCTGTAAAGGCCGGCGAAAAGATGGCAGATGAAATGAACGATATTGCTTTTGCGGCAGTGTGTAAAGAATATGTGGAGAAGGGAAGAAAGAATATGGAAGAAAAATTATTTAACGGAGAATATTTTATTCATCGTCCGGATGCAGAGACGGGAAGAAAAAAACTGGGCTCCTACAACACCTGCCATATCGATCAGGTGTATGGGCAAAGCTGGGCTTTCCAGGCAGGATTGGGAAGAATACTGGATGAAGAAAAAACAAAAACTGCGTTACGGTCTTTGTGGAAATATAATTTCACCCCTGATGTAGGCCCTTATATTAAAGCGCATACAGGTGGACGGCCTTATGCGTTGGCCGGGGAAGGTGGTATGATCATGAATACGAATCCGAAGAATGAAGCAAAACCTTATGGTGAAGATGTGACCTGGCAGTTAGGTTATTTTCACGAATGCATGAGCGGCTTTGAACACCAGGTGGCAAGCCATTTGATGGCAGAAAACATGACCGATGAAGCATTGGTGCTGACAAGAACCATCCATGATCGTTATCATGCATACAAGCGAAATCCGTTTAATGAAATTGAATGCAGCGATCATTATGCCCGTGCAATGGCAAGCTATGGTACATTTGTTACTGCTTGTGGTTTTGAATATCATGGCCCTAAAGGGTATATCCGATTGGCACCTAAGTGGGATAAAGAAAATTTTAAAGCTCCATTTGTAACAGCTAAAGGATGGGGTTCCTATTCGCAAAAAATTCAAAACAGTAATCAAGTGCATCGTTTTGAAGTAAAGTATGGTTCCTTGAAATTGAAAAAAATAAGTTTGCAAATAATAGCTGAACAGCCACCAAAAAAAGTTACGGCATTTATTGGTACACAAAAAATCCAGTTGAAACATCAACAGGATGTAAATGATATTTTGCTGGAGTTCGTTAAGCCGTTAACTATTCAAACCAATCAAACATTGATCATCACTATCCAATAAATATATGCTTAATAAAAACAACACACTTTTATTGATTGCTGTAATGGCAATACTTTCCTGCAAACAATCATCCACCGATGCTGCAAAGCAAACGGATGCCGCAGGCAAAGATTGGAAAAAACAATTTGATCAAACACTTCCATTGCTCGGGCATCGCAACTGGATCATCGTGGCTGATAAAGCTTTTCCCCAACAGAATGCAGCTGGTATGGAAGTTATTTATACGAACGAAAATTTATTGACTGTTTTAAACTATGTGCTGCAGCAGGTTAATGCATCTGCACATGTGAAGCCTATCATTTATCAGGATAAAGAGTTAAGCTTTATCACAGAAGGCCAGGCTAAAGGGGTGAAACAATTTGTAAAAGAATCGCAACAAGTATTTAATGGGAAACCAGTACAAACAATTTTACATGATTCCGTTTTTGCCAAATTGGATGAAGCATCGAAATTGTTTAAGGTAGTGGTACTAAAAACGAATGAAACGATTCCTTATACTTCTGTATTCCTGCAACTGGATTGTGCTTATTGGAGTGGAGAGAAAGAAAAGCAATTGAGGGCTAATATGATTACTCCACAATAAGAGTATCAAAATAAATATTGATTTAAGGTAACGGGATATTGTATTTTTTGAGCGAGAGCAATTGCTGAATGCTTGCGAAGCTGATTATGTGAAAGGCTTGCAAGCCCTTTGTCAGGTATCAAAACAAATCAATCCTAATGTGTTGCGTTAGTCAAAAAAAGTTCCATCTTTCAGATTAAAAATTAAATTATGGTTGTTACAAAAAACAGTATCATCAGTATTTATTATAGTGTAACAGATATGGATGGTACTATGATAGACAGTAATAAAGAGTTTGCGCCACTGCAATATTTGCAGGGAGCTGAAAATATTTGGCCGTCATTAGAAACTGCTTTAGAAGGTGCCGTTTTAAATGAAGAAAGAGCCGTAACCCTGGAGCCTTATCAGGGTTATGGCGATTACAACGATCAGTTGATTGTTTGTATAAACAAAGAAAAGTTTCCGGCACACTTAGGGCATCCAGAACAAGGAATGATTGTAGATATCGACGAAGGTGGTGAGATGATAGTTATAGCTTTAAAGGACGATAAAGTAATACTCGATGGCAATCATCCGCTGGCCGGGAAAACGCTTTATTTTAATGTAAAGGTCGTTTCAATCCGGGAAGCAACCGCCGATGAATTACAGCATAAACATCCACTCACACAACAAAAGGAAATTTGTGGGCCAGGCTGCTGTTGCTAATCAAAAACTTTCTTTCACTATAAACATGAAAAACTTATTTTAAAGACTTATGAGCTTATCGCATTTTTAATATCAAACATATGGAACTGAAACCCTATTTAGCAAGAAATTACGCACCAATGCAAAGCTGAAACTTACACCATTTGCAAGGTATCTACTACGCAATATTTTTTGTTTGCATAGCTAAATATGGCTAAAATTTACCGCAATACCAGACAGGCCTACCAGGCCATATTTTAATAAATGAACCATTACAAAATGTATTTTTATTCTCTGTGGCAGTAGCCTTTGGTGAGTATAATCCATTTACACTTAATAAAGAAGTTAATGGATGCCTTAAGTTAATATAGCCATAAAAGGCTGCTTTGATACAGCCCGTGCTTGTAGGGCTTTATCCCCTTACTATTAATTGGTTTAGGCCATCAATCATCCATACATATATATTTTCGCTTTCGGTAAAAATATTGCCTTTTATCAACAGCATCTTAAACTTAATTGCCCTGAACCTGCCATGCTGCGTCTTTATGTTTTCTTTTTTGAGGTAGCGTAAATTCAGGTGATAAGTTTCATCACCTATAAATACTTCAAGGGGTATTTTGTCACCTGATTTAAATTTATTTATATTAATATTACGGGCATGGTACATTTCACTTACAACATTTTGTCCGTACTTTCAAGTTTTAAAAAATTCCCTCGTATTATTGCCATAGCAGCTTCTTGGTTAAAGGTTATATTTTTATAAATTTTATGTCCGCCTTCATCCACTTTGTGCACAAATTTTACTGGCAATATGGTAGCTGTATCTACAAAGCTTTTATACTTGTAGCGGACTCTAAAAAACTTGTCCAAGAACGGATTGCTTTTTCCTTCCCTAACACAGTAGTACAATGTTTTGCCATTAAACTTTTTTTAGCGATGCTGTAGACGTTGCATCGCCTACTCCCACGTACACTCCTAATGTGTTGTAAAAAAATTCGTTGTTAAAGTCTCGTTATCCTGGAAAGCGGCATTCCTTTATCCGCATAACCTGGTATTTTTTTGTAACATATAAGACGTGAAGAAACTTATCAGTAGTAAAGCAATGTGTATAACTTCTTTCATAATTTTTATGATATTCCTTCTCTAGGGTATGCGGTGCTTTACTAAATTACATTCAATGCGGTTAAATGAAGACCTTTCATCGTCTGTGGAGAGAGTTAGGGTGAGGTAAAGACAAACATTTAAATCGTTAACTTAATGCCATTGAAATTGCATTAGTAATAAAATTAAAAGATGGTAAGCCATCTTCTGGCTCTTTAAAAATATGCGGCTAGTTTATTGGGGGGTTACATTACTTATGATATAGCGGTACCGGCAATCTGTTCATTTTCCTTTCTATTTTTTCTTTGATTAAAAATTTTTATAGGCTTCATGTTGATAGCAATATAAAACCCGGTAATGCCAGAGGCAGTACCTATTACTGCGCCCACAATAACATCCAGCAAAAAATGCTGCCCCAGGTAAATGCGGGAATAACCTGCTAATATGGCAGCCGTTAAAAGGAGCAGCTGGGTTATTTTATTATTGGCCATAAGCACCATTACAGTTGCTATTGCGAACGCACATGCAGTATGGCCAGAGGGAAAGCTTGCATGGTTTGCAATACTTACCCCCTCAATAAAATGCGTGTATTGCCCGGGACTAAAAAATAGCTTTGGCCTTGGAGAACTAAAAAGGTTCTTTGCTACCTGAACAATAATTGCAATAATTATAAAAGAAATTAGCATGGCAACCCCTTGCTGCTTTTGTTTAAAATGAAAATAGTAAACTACAATACACATAATTGCAAACAGCCCATCTCCTATAAAAGTGTAGTTGATAAAAAATACATCCAGCCAATAAACATGATAGTTGTTCATAGCAATAAAGCAAGTAGTTTTTCCATTGAGAAGTAATAGTAAAACACCTAATGACAGCACCATCAATAAACTAGAAAAATACCATTTACCACTTCTAAGGTTAGTTTGAATATTCATCAATAGAGGTTTAATATTATTGCCGCAAGCTAACGTTGCATGTTTACGTAATTGTTACTGTAGTATTAAGCAATGATTATCAAAGCAATCGGTGGTTTAGGGTGTATCAAAACGACAGGAATTTTTTAAGGCAGCAAAACAGCTTATTATATTTTTGTAAACAATTATTTATCTGACAATATCAGCGCATCAAATTGTAGTTTTACAGGCGGGCTAAACTAAATCTTTAGAAAAGAAGTTAAAGTGCCAATCGCTTCACTGAAACCGGCATTTGAATTTTTAATGAAGAAGTAACGTATTTTTTAATTTTAAAAAGAAATTGCCATGAACAAACTTTTTTTGTTTTTTGCTATGTTGCTTGCACTTTGCAGCAAGGCCCAAACAACGGCCGAAATTAATAGCCGCAAAATAAGGCTGCCCAATGGCTGGTACCTTTCACCTGCTGGCAAAAGCTTGCCGCTTGGCGACTTGCCATTGAATATTGCGGTATCTGCCAGTAAGCAATTAATGGCTGTTAGCAATAACGGGCAAAGCACGCAAAGCATACAGCTTATCGACGTAAAAACCGAAAAGATAATTGACAGCATAACAATCCCTAAAAGCTGGTATGGGCTTCAGTTTAGCGCTGATGATAAATTCCTGTATGCATCTGGCGGCAACGATAACTGGATTTTAAAATATTCGATAGCACATAATAAATTAGTGATAAACGATACGATAAAGCTTGGTAGCAAGTGGCCGGAGAAAATATCCCCATCAGGTATCGCCATTGATGACGCAGCGCATTTGTTGTACGTGGTTACAAAAGAAGATAATAGCCTTTATGTGGTTAGCCTTCTCTCCAAAAAAATAATTAATAAAGTTAGTTTAGGTGGCGAAGCTTATGCCTGTTTGCTTTCAGTAGATAAAAAGGAACTGTACATTTCTTGCTGGGGTTGTGATAAAATTATTACTTATAGTACTGCAAAGCAAGCCATATTAAATACAATACCAGTAGGCGATAACCCCAACGAGCTATGCCTAAGTAAAGATGGCCGGTACCTTTTTGTTGCCAATGCAAATGATAATAGCGTGTCCGTAATTGATATCAAAAAGAGAAGGGTATTAGAAACGCTTGACGCCGCTTTATACCCTGGTTCGCCGGAAGGGTCTACCACAAACGGGCTAGCTTTAAGTGATGACCAAAAGACATTGTACATTGCCAATGCCGATAATAATTGCTTGTGTGTTTTTGATATAAGCTATCCCGGAAGCAGCCATAGTAAAGGCTTTATACCTGTAGGATGGTACCCCACCAATGTAAAGGTAATCGGCAAAAAGATATTTGTCACTAATGGTAAAGGCTTTACGTCAATGGCCAACCCTTATGGTCCAAACCCTGTTGATACAAACGAAAAGCTATCCTACCACAAAGGCGACCCTGCGCAAACCGTCCAGTACATTGGCGGCTTGTTTAAAGGCACCATGAGCATTATTAAACAACCCGATGTAAAGCAGCTGGCTATTTATTCGCAGGCGGTTTACAACAATACCCCTTACGATAAAAAGAAAGAACGAACTGCTTCCGGTATCGAAAAGGAAAATCCCATCCCTTCAAAAATTGGCGATAGCTCACCGATAAAATATGTGTTTTACATCATTAAAGAAAATCGTACTTACGACCAGGTATTGGGAGATATGAAGGAAGGCAACGGCGACTCAAGCCTTTGCCTGTTTGGAGAAAAAGTAACACCTAACCTGCACGCACTGGCCAGGGAATTTGTGCTGCTGGATAATTTTTATGTAGATGCTGAAGTTAGTGCAGACGGGCACAATTGGAGCATGGGCGGCTATTCTGATGATTACCTTGAGAAGACCTGGCCCACCAGCTATGGCGGCCGTGGCGGCGAATACGATGCCGAAGGCAATAGGGAAATTGCCAATAACAAAGGCGGCTTTATATGGGAGCATTGCAAACAGGCAGGGGTAAGCTACCGCACGTATGGAGAATTTGCAGATAACTACAAGCCTAATATCCCCATTTTAAAAGGTCACTTTTGCCCGTATTATACCAGCTGGGACCAGCACGTCCGCGATACAACAAGAGTAGGGCAATGGAAGCGTGATTTTGATTCGCTGCTTGCCAATAATGCCTTACCAAAAATGAATACGCTGCGCATTATCAACGACCATACCGAAGGCCTCAGCAAAGGTAGGCCCACGCCTTTTGCCCACTGTGCCGATAACGACCTTGCCGTAGGCATGTTAGTGGATTATTTAAGCAAAAGCCCGGTATGGCAACAAAGCGTAGTGTTTGTTTTGGAAGATGATGCACAGGATGGCCCCGACCATGTAGATGCGCATAGAAGCACTGCTTATGTAGCGGGTGGCTTTGTAAAAAGAGGCTTTATAGACCACACCATGTATTCCACCACTTCAATGCTGCGTACTATAGAACTTATTTTAGGCGTGCCGCCAATGAGCCAGTACGATGCAGCTGCAATGCCCATGTGGCGCTGCTTTTCAGCTACACCCAACCTTTCTCCTTATAATGCAAAGCCTTTACAAACAGATATCAATTCAAAAAATACGGTATCAAATGCATGGCAGCGCAAAAGCGAAACATTTGATTTTTCAAAAGAAGACCGCATACCCGACAGAGAATTTACGGAAGTAATATGGAAGGCTGTAAAAGGCGAGGCAGCGATTGTGCCGGCACCTAAACGTGCTGCTTTTGTAAAGGCTGCCACTGTAAAAGAGGATGATTAAAAAGGCAATTATTTAATTGAAAGTTGTGCCGGGATTAAAGCGCAAATGAAAAAATATACCAGCATTGAAACTGATCTTTAAAGAAGATTTTATTTTCTATTTTATCCATTGCTCCTTTGTAATTTTCTTTTGCTCAACTCAGTACCTCCAATATTAATGAAAGATTATTAAGCAGCAATAGCGGTGCAGCCAATGTTACTTTTGAGCTTAAGCAATTTCAAAAAATTACTGCTACTGATAGTAAAGGTAATTTTAAGTTAGCTGGCTTGCCTGCTTTAAAAGATACCATTCTAGTCACTGAAATAGGATGTAGGAGCTTGCTATGATTTTGTATCGGGTGATATAGCGCTTAACCAAAAATATTTTGAACAGCCGTTCAATTTAGTGCTGGCAGTGGTATTGCCGCTCGACTTAACTTAAGCAACCTAGCTTATTTTAACAGCCTGGTGAATAGTTATAAGCAATCAACTTACCAGGCAGATACGCGCAATGTAGAAGGCTCCGAGTATAACACCCAGTGTATTTATATGCAGTAACAGGCAAGCTTCAAGAAGTTACAACTGCTAATCGGGCTAAGGAAAGAATTGTATGTTTCCGCCGATGATGATGACACGACAAACCAATTGAAAGAAAATATATTTTTGCCAGGGTTAGGGTTGGTGTATTCGATGAGGCCTACCGTAAATTTATAGGTCATCTGCAATAGATGCTTCAACCCGTTTGACACATTTACCAGCATAGAAATATTTTATGCCTCGTATAGGCCTGTTACAAGCGAACTGCCCCGGGCAATAATGGCGAACAATAAAAGCAAGGCAATTACTTTTATTGTTATTTAATTTTAACCTGCAACGCAGCACCAGTAATACTTTGTAGAGCATCCACAATTATTAAACCTCTTCGCTATCAGTTTTTATGAAGGAGGAGATTATGTTGGTATTAGGTTGCATTGATGGTAATGTTTAATACAAATCGTAAAGAGCTGATACCGGAATTCATTATTGAATCCGGTATCAGCTCTTTATGCAGGCACTTCAATTTGCTATTTTGCCTTAACTGCTTTATAATGGTCTTTGCGCATATCGTCCCCGTCGTCCATATCAGGACCCTTTATCACTTTATGCCAATCCACATCTGTTTTATATTTTTTCATAGCTTTGCTTACATTGAAAACCCTTTCATCATTTCGCTCCAAAGTATAAGGCGTAAAATCTGGCTTTGCCGTAAAAAAATCTTGCAATAGGGAAGCCGTTGCATCGTATTGGTTTACCGGTGGCACACCTAAAATATTATAGATCGTTTTTAAGATGGCGCCAAAGTTTGCGTGGGTGTGGCTTACATAATTTTTCTTTACGTACGGACCAGCCATTACCAATATGCTCCTGTGTGCATCGATATGGTCAACGCCGCCCTGAGGGTCGTCTTCCGTAATAATTACCAGCATGTTTTTCCAATACTTTGTGCGGGAAAGAAAATGGAGTATCCTGCCAATGGCAAGGTCATTATCTGCAACAAAGGATGGCGCAAAATAATAGCCATCCTCAGGCCTTGCATCAGCGCAATGGTCATTAGGTACCTGCATGGTTATTAGAGAGGGCAAGGATTGTTTCCCTGTTATCCATTTATGGGTGAATTCCTTTTCAAACTGGTTCATCCTGAACTGGTCGGGGATGTTGGTATTAAAGCCGGCATAGTTGTAGCTCGTCCTGGTAAATAATGCTTTTTGCATGGGCACCATTACACCATGTGCTGCGCCGGTAGCAGTATCATTCCATTCTTCCCTTACGTGGGCAGTTTCGTTGGCTTCGCCGAAATTATAAAAGTTTATTTTCTTTCTTTCAAGTGCTTCCCACAAGCCGCCTCTTTCGGCATAATCTTCGGGGTCCATGCTTCCGGTGCTGCCAGGGAACCTTCTGCCTGGTGCCTTGGAAAAAAGTTTGGTAGTCTTATCAACGCTTGAATTTGCTTCTACCCATTCATTTGGTATTACGCCCATCATCCAGTGATGGCCATGTATGGAAGCATCGCTGTCACAATAAAAATTATCGCTGAACGAAAACTTCTTTGCTATTTTACGGTGGTTAGGGGTAACGCTCATGTGGCTATACTTTGCCCTTAAAGAATCAGGCAACATATACTCGCAGTTTACGCCAAACCTGGATAGGGTGCTATCTCCGGCAGCGTTTTGCATTTGTCCAAACACTTCATCGTAGCTCCGGTTTTCTTTGGTGATATATACGATGTATTTTATCGGGCTTTCATGCAAACCGGGCAATGCGGGCAAGGGATTCTTTTCATCATCTTTTATTGCAGTGCTGGTAAAAGTATTATTGATTGCCTGCTGGGTATAAGCAGCCAGCTCAGTTGCTGATGGTACAGTTACTTTTTGAAAACTGCCTAGCTGTATATCGCCAATATAAGTGCCTTGTGGCGGCGCAACAAACCCTTTGCCGCCATTAGGGCCTGCGCCAAGCCCACGGCATGTTGTAATATAAAGCTCATTATCATCGGCAGACAATTGTACCCTTGTTGGCCCCCATCCGGTTGGGATAAGCCCTGTGGTGGTTTTTGTAGCCACATTAATTACAGCTACTGCGTTAAAGCCAAGCAATGCAACATACAATGTCTTTTCATTTTTGCTCAACGTAATACCAAATGGCAATAGCCCACGGTATTTGTCTATCCGCTTATCAACACTTAGTTGTATGATGCCTTGAATAACGTGGTGCTTAAAATCAATGATAGAAATATTATCGTTGGTGGCATTGGTTACATAGGCAACATCTTTACCTACCGCAATGGAATTAGGGCTGGCACCTCCCACTACTTCGCCACCCTCAATCATTTCTCCTATTTGAAAGCCCGTCTTGAATTTATCAACCACTTCATTGGTGGCAAGGTCAATAGTAAATACGCTCATGGCTTCGGGAGCATGCGGGCTTCCTACACCGGGTATCTTTCTTCCTTCAACCTCCGTGCCTTCAATAGATTCCTTTGTATTGTCGCCGTAAGGATGATGGGATATCATCAGGGAATCGTAATTATCTTTATTAGCGCCGGTTATTAACGGGTACGAGTATACGCCTACGTTTGCTACGAAGGCTACTTTTTTATCTGCACTTAAGGCAAGCCCGAAAGGCTGGCGGCCAACAGGGATGGATGCAGTAATTTTTTTATCCGTCAGGCTATATCTTACCAGCCGGAAATTGCCCCTGTCTAAAATCAATAATTCTTTGCCGGCTTCATTTAATAAAAGGTCTGATGTAAAACTGTCATCATAAAATTTACCCTCAACGGCTCCGTTTAAAGTGATGGAATCTATGCGCTGTAACTTTTCGATATCATAAGCAATTACGGCTCCGTTATCGCCCCCGCTTAAGTAAACAGTTTTCGAATCCGGCGCAAAAACTACCCCCAAAAAGGATCCGTTTGGCAAAGCAGTTTCTATTTTCTGCATAGTATCTTTTTTCAAAGGGTCTCTACCAGCTAAAGGCTGATGCGCCAGTGGAGAATTGATAGTATTGTTATACGCAGGCACCCGCGTGCTTTGTAAGGATGCTACATCAATAATTGTAAATACTCCATTATGCAGTGTTACCGCTTTTTTGCCATCAGGAGAAATGGCCATACCAAAAGGGTCATTTGTAATACGGATGAGGCTTCCAGCCGGAGTTAAATACCTGCCACTGGGAATAATAGAAACGCCTTTTTCTTTGATTGTGCAAAATTGGTTGATGCCCGGCACTTGCAAAACATGGAGCTTTTGCTGGGCAATGACAGCATTTCCAACTAAGTAAAGAATTGTAGCTAAAACAGATATTTTTACAGTCATGCGTAAGTTTTAAAGAAATAAAAGTGTGGTTACAGTATTCAGCTTTTTCCTTTTAGTTTAATAAGCGCTCCATTACATCAGGGAAGCAGCATTATAAAAAATAAATATAATGTTTTTGGGTTACTGAATTTAATTTGCTGCTTTAATAAACAAGTGGTATCAACTTAATTATAACAACTTTAAATTAAAATGTAAAGATATCCGCAAGGTTTTATTAAATAGTTTATTGAAAGTTAAGTTATTATGAAACTAATTGTAATTGGTTCAATTGAAAGATGATGCACGATATTTTGTAAGATTAACGGCGTTGGCTTTGAACCTTTTATTTCAAGAATTTTTTAGGTTTTTGTAAAAGATTTTGGTGCTTCTTTAGATTTTTCCATCATTATAAAAATGAGTGCTCTTCTATGTTGCAACAATGGAATAATAGACTAATTTAAAACGAACAATTTTTTTGAACCATAACAATTTATACCAAAGCCAATTAATTAATATTGAGAGAATAGAAGAACGAACCGCTATCATAGGGTTTTGTAATATTGGGGTGGATTGAATGATTATTTGTAATTATATGTGGCTTTTATTTGAGAAGACAATTAATAATTTAGCTTTACTTTTATTTTTTACTTTTAATTCTTTACTACAGCTTTCTTTATGGGCTGACCATACTTCAAGGCCCGTTCTTCGCAAATACTCATTGTTGCAGGCAACGCTTAGGTGAATTATATAAAAATTTAGTGTGAAATTTATAACACATCCCAAGAGACATAAAATAATAAGGCTATGAATTTTTTTGGGTGGCTTTATCAATGGAGTTGTACTTTGATTTTTGGCTTTGTTTTTAATTTATGCTATAAATAAATTTTACTGATAAAATTATTTAGTTCCTCTGAAGGGCCAGCCCCCTTTAAGCGGACGGGTAATTTACTATCGTTTACTTTTTATAAGTACAGGCTAAGTAACAAAGCTTGGTACAGTAAGCCAAACACATAAAACCTACGCCTAATTCCTGCGGCAGATACATATTGATGGCACAACCTGCGCCAGCATGATAAATCGCCTTATGGCTTTTAGGCACAGG
>JAYVUJ010000381.1:0-2579 GCA_043788035.1 Ferruginibacter sp.
CGTGGCGATTTGGATATGATGGACTCGCTAGATATTATGACGGAAAGGTCGGATGCGTTTAGGGAAAAATTTTTATACCAGCGTAATGAAGTACAAGCAAATTCTATAGATACCATTATTAAAAAAAGTAGCCTCTTTGTAGGCGTAGGCGCTGCCCATTTACCAGGCACAAGAGGTATTATAGAATTGTTGCGTAAAAAAGGCTATAAGCTTCGCCCCATAAAAATGACGGATAGGGATACGGAAAAAAAAGAGGAGACCGATAAACTAAAAGTACCGGTATTTTTTGCGCAAAGGCAAGCTGATGATGGCTTTTTCAATTTGGAAATGCCTGGTCCTCTTTTTAATATGAAAGAGGATAACCAACAAATAGACAGGCGCCAATATTCTGACATGAGCAATGGTAGTTATTATTTAGTAACAAGAGTAAAAACACATGCAGCATTTTTATGTCAAAATGATGCTCAGGTAATGAAAAAGATTGATAGCATGCTTTATGAGAATATCCCCGGTAAAATTTTAAAAAAAGTATTGATAGAAAAAAATGGCTACAAAGGATACGATATTACTAACCGCACCAGGAGGGGCGACCTGCAGCGTTATAATATTTTTATTACACCTTTTGAAATAGTAGTATTTAAAATGGCTGGTAAAGAAAATTATGTTGATGGCAAAGAAGCGGCCCATTTTTTTTCTTCTATCCATTTTAAAGAAACTAATACAGGTATGGCAAATTTTACACCGGCACAAGGAGGCTTTACAATTAAATTTCCGCAGGCACCTAACCAAAGCATAGATAATACTAACAACGATGGTATTGGCCGCTGGCAATACGAAGCAGCCGATAAAATCAATGGTGATGGTTATCTTCTCCTTAAAAAAAGCGTTTATAATTTCAGGTTTTTAGAAGAGGATAGCTTTAACTTAAAACTAGTTGAAGAATCCTTCAGGTCGCCTGATTATTATGATAAGCAATTGTTGCGGAAGCTCTCTTCTTTTAAAGGCTACCCTTGTTTAGATGTTAAAGAAAAACTGAAAGATGGTAGTTTTGTAAGCGCCAGGTATATTATTAAAGGGCCACAATATTACGTAATTGCAGCCCATAGCAAAAATGCAAAAAAAGATTTTAGCAGCTATTTTGATTCTTTCAATTTTACGCCATACGAATATACAAATAGCAAATTGTACATAGATACGTTTATGCATTTTACCGCTTTAACGCCTGTAGTACCCGACCTTGACCAGGATTACAGGGGCAAGCTGGAACAAGTTTCGCAAGAGGTTTCGGAAAGCAAAGTATATGCATCTTACAATAGCTACTGGCCTAAAAACCGCAATGCTTTTTTTAAAAGCGATTCTACTGGAGAAATGGTTGGGCTTACAGTACAGCACTATCCACAATATTATTATGTAAAAGATAGTACCAAATTTTGGTCGGGCGAGTTGGAAGATTATCTCACCAAAAATGACATGAAGGTATATTTTAAAGATTCTTTTTTACTGGCAAATGGTGTGAGAGGATTTAAATTTACCCTGCGGGATTCGGGGTCTTCCACAACTATAAGCCGTATGAATTATTTGAAAGATAATTATATGTTTAGCCTTGTTACAATGGGCGATACCATGAACAAGCAAAGTAGTTTTATTGATTCATTCTTTTTAAGTTTTGCACCACAACAAAAAACGCTGGGAAGAAATATTTTTAACAATAACCTCGATAGTTTTTTTATAGACCTTTTTAGCAAAGACAGCATAATTTATGCAAGGGCGCTTAAAAGCATCAGTAACGTTTATTATGGTGAAAATGGAGCGCCTAAAATAATGGCTGCAGTGCAAAAATTAAAGCTAGCCGACAAAGATTATTTCACCATTAAAACAAAATTAATTGCAGAGCTGGGATATATTAATGATTCTACAAAGCAGGTAGTTGTAAATTACTTGAAAGATATCTACCAGCAAACCAGCGACACAGGCCTTTTTCAAAACGTAGTAATGGAAGCTTTGGCAAGGCATAAAAGCAGCAATGCCATCAAACTGTTTAAAGAACTTGTAATGCAGGACCCGCCTGTGTTCGAGAAGGAGTATGATTATACGTCCCTGTTCAATAACTTAGAAGATTCACTTGCATTAGCAGCTACGCTGTACCCTGAAATTTTACAGTTGACCACCCTGCAGGATTATAAAGAACCTGTAACAGCTTTGCTGGTAAAACTTGTAGATAGTGGTTATGTAAAAGCAAGCCAGTATGGTAGTTTTTATAATAAAATTTATTTTGATGCAAAAATTGCCCTGAAAAAGCAGCAAGGGAAAGATGAAAAAAAAGCAGAAGCAGATAAAAAAGCAGCTGATAATGAGGAGGACAATGTAGGCGATGCGGCAAGGACGTACAATAACAATTATGGTGGTATTAATAAAGATGATGAATTAAATGATTACGCCGTATTGCTGATACCCTTTTATGATAGCAATGTAACTGTGCCAAAGTTTTTTGATAAATTATTAAAGTCTAAAGACGAAAATATTTGCATGAATGCTGCCATTATTTTATTACGGAATAACAAACCGGTTGCAGATAGTAT
>JAYVUJ010000382.1:0-2389 GCA_043788035.1 Ferruginibacter sp.
AACATCTCTTTCTTTCATACATTCTACTACATCTTTAATATTTAGTTGCTGGGTTAATTTATGTATCTTTTTTAAAGCGCCGCCATCGGGCGACACAAAGCAAAATTGCGTTTGGTTATTTGTAGTAAAATAATGTTGCAAGCAATCTTTTACATATAAATGATTTGTTGTTGTATAGCTGCGTTCAATTAACGCAGTAGCTACTTCTGAATGTGGATCGAATATGCGTATTTTTTTAAAATTTGCCTGGTTTATAATAGCAGCAATTACTTTTAAAGAAAATGGCTCTCCATCCATCATTACCCTATCCATACGTGCCGCCAACAGGTAAGAAATATGTAAGGACACTTGCTCAAATTCCATATGGTCCAGCGTGTTTTTTACAAACAGTAGCATCATCAAATCGTTGGCGCTGGCTATGCGTGCTATAATTTGCAACGGTGCTTGCTTATTTAATTTTTTAGCACTTTCAACATCCATCTTTATATGTGGCTGCCCGTCCGGAAAAATGATTGCCTTAAATTGTATGTCAGATTGAGCAGGGTAAATCAGATTAATAGTGTTCATTATTGTATAATTTAAATATTTTCAATTTAGTTCCTGCCCTTTTCATTCGGGTATAATTTATAGCACGGCGCACTTTGCCAAACCTGTTTTGTATCAATATCCAGAGCGGAAAGTTTGCCATAAAATGCTGCACCAGTATCAATATCCCAAACATTGCAAGCCTGCATAGGAGTATCCACATCATAGTTGAGCGTGGGGGTATGCCCAATATAAATCTCGTTGTACAGCGATAATCTTTTAGGATATAATTTGGAATCTTTTTGTATCCGCTTGTCCATTACCAGCGCCATTTCCCATAATGTCCTATCCCATGAAAAATTGCTGGCATACATCTCTTTTTCAGGGCCGTGCATAGAAGAAAAGCCAGCGTGGATAAACAGGCGGTTCTTATCATCGATATAATAATTTCTCAGGCGGTTAAAAAAGTCCCGGTGTGTTTGTGTTGCCTTTTCAGTTATATTTTTATAACTTTCTATGGTTGCATTTCCACCATGCTTTAGCCAGGTTTCGTCGGGCTTTTTTCCATTCAGCCAATCTTCGCACCAGGCATCATGGTTGCCTTTTATAAAAATGCACTCATAGTTATGGCCTAATTCCATGAGGTAAGCTATGGTTGCTGCAGACTGTGGCCAACCATCCACATAATCACCTAAAAAAATAAGCCGGTCATCTTTTTGGATATCGATTATTTGGATCAATTCTGTTAATGCCTTTAAAGCTCCGTGTATGTCGCCAATTACTATTGATCGTTTCATGGATTAAAGTTGATGATGTAAATTTAGTTTTTAGGTAACAAATTTAAAATCTTCGGTTTAACATATCACAGCTTTATTTAAAAATATGTATGCCTTTCTATAAAGCCCTGCTTATAAAATACCACACAATCAATTGTAAATTAAGGCAGAAATAAAATACATGTCAAAATTTACGAAAACATTGGATTACAGTAAAAAGTAAAAGAAATTAAAATTCCCTGCCAAATATTTTTTAAAAAAATACTATCTTACTGTTATAAAAACATTTTTATGATTGTTGTTGCCCTATATAATTTAAAAGGTGGTGTTGGTAAAACAGCCTCTTGCGTAAACTTTGCCTACCTGGCTGCAAAAGATGGGTTTAAAACTTTATTGTGGGATATTGACCCGCAGGGATCTACCACTTTTTACTATAAGGTAAAGCCTAAAGATGTGCAGGGCATAAAAAAATTAATTAGTAAAGATGCTAATCTGGAAAGTGCAATTTTATCTACAGAATATGATAATCTTGAAATTATTGCCGCAGATAATTCTGTTAAAAGCTTTGATATAATGGTGGAAGAAATGAAAGGCCAGAAGAATAGGCTGAAAGGTATCTTAAAGCAACTGGAAAACGACTACGATTTTGTTTTTATTGATTGCCCACCAGGGTTTAGCGCTTTAAGCGAAAATATTTTTAGCGCTGCCGATGTGATATTGATGCCTATTATCCCCAGTACATTATCTATCCGCACCTATAACATGGTAAAGGATTATTTTAAAGAAAAGGAACTTGATAGTACCAAGCTAATGTGTTTTTTTACAATGGCAGACAGGCGTAAAAATATGCACAACGAAATAATGGAATTATTATACAAAGACAAAAAATTCTTTCAAAACTACATCCCCTATTTATCTGAAGTAGAAAAAATGGGTATTCACCGCCAGCCGATTGAAGAATACGCCCGCAGCAGCTATGCGGCTAAATGCTACCATGAACTTTGGACAGAAATCAAAGAAGGCGTGGTGGAATAGTGCTGGTTGGCTGAGAATATATAAGACCAATTTTTACCAATTCAAATAACCGG
>JAYVUJ010000383.1:0-3522 GCA_043788035.1 Ferruginibacter sp.
CCAGGCGGTTACCTGGTTATCGCTATATTCATTTTTCATACGCATGTGTAAAAATAAAATACATTGGCAAAATTTGGCTACTGTAAAATTTGGGTTAATTGTAAAAATGTAAAACGGATCTTCATATCAGCAGCGGATATTATTACTTTATCTACTTAAAGCCAGTAGTTGACAATAACCTAAAAAATCAAGTTATCAATATTACTTGGCTTAAAAATAATTTATAACATACCAACTGGGCTGGCAAAACAAAATTTGAACATGCTGAGGAGGGTATTTCATTAAGGCAGGCTTCAGTATGGTATTTAAATTGGCGGCATTCCTTTCTTCTTTGCCAGTGGGCTTTAAGGGCAGCCGAAATAATAGTGATAAATAATTTGATTAGGTCATGGGTTGCGGCATACTTACCGTGTATTGTAGAAAAAAGTTTACACTATACAGTAAACTTCAGTTATGAATAAGTGTGGTTAGAATTTTGTTACATCAATGTAACACTTATTAATAACCTTAAAATTAATGAAAATGGGAAATTTATTGTATTTGGTAGCTTTGGTTTTAGTCATAATTTGGGCTGTATCATTTTTAGGCGGGTATTATACCGGAGGAATAATCCATGTTTTACTAGTTATTGCTATCGTAGCAATTCTATTGAAAGTAATCCGTCGTGCTGCATAGTTATTTACCTTTAATTGAGGCTATTGCTATCTTTCCAACCTAATTGATGATTAACTAATCGTTATTTGTCAATACGAAAATTATAATAAATAAAGCTGCTTTTTAAAAGCGGCTTTTTTAGATTGTGCCTAATAATTTGTGGAGCCTGAAAAAAAGAATGGGCAAAAACGGTATTTATTATTATTTATAAATAATTTCTGCTACCAGGGAGGTAACATTTGGGTAAGTCATTACAATGGCACCTTTTGTCTTTAGATCTAAACCAAAATTGTAAGAAGGCATAAAACTGAATGCTAGCTTATTACTTATTGGGTAAGATATGCCAAAACCTATACTGCCGTTGAAGTACCCTTTTTTTAAGCCAATTATATTAGCACTGGTAGTAGTTTCCCTGCTGTCGGGTGCGGCTTCTATGTCTTTACTAAGCCTGCCTTTGTTAAGTATTTTTAAGGAGGTGCCAATCGAAGTAAAAAGGTTGATTTTTCTACATGAAAATTTATCTATTACCACTAGGGTAATAGATAAATACTGAAGGGTATTTTTTGCTTCCTGCGTTTGCAGGCTGTCGCCAGTAATAGGGCTGGCAGCAAACTTTGATGAAGAAAAGTATAACCGGATGAACAATTATATAAGTATTTAACACTGCCGTTTCCACTATTGGCAGCATAAATTCTTTTGGATTTATGGCTATCGTTCGGTTAGTTACGGCAAGCTTGGATTGAAGCGCCCATTGGTTGTTGATGTTATAATCTACCAGTAAGCTAAATGTTTGAGAAGATTGAGATGGTTCACCTTTTTTATATCGTCGCCACCTTCATCATGGCTTTGCCTGCCAGGCCTGTTGCCACCACCGTTATCCTTTAAAAAATCAGACGAAACATTGGGTGAAAAAATGCAATAACTGCAAATATGCCAGCTTTTTTAATAGTTATTTTTTTTAATAGCCTTTAAACTTAATGGTATGTGCGTAGGTGAAATAAAATTAACCTGCACCAGGGTGTTTTTATTAGCAGCAGCTGCAATAACCGGTAATAATTCCGGGTATATTTTTTTAACGGCGTGCCTAGTTGTTCTTGCAGTTTTTAGCCTAGCCATTGCTTTAGTACCGGTTTTATTTTGTTATTCAAGCATGCTATTGGTGATGTTGGTATGTTGCCTTCGTTTGGCAAGGTGTTGTTTTCTGCTGGTACCTTTAGTAAATGTAATTGCTACTTTTTCTTGTTGATTAAAGATGTTAACCTGGGCAAATAACTCTCTTGTAGCTTCAATAACAGAGCTAGCATTTTTTTCTCTTTTTATAATTGCTTCTTTTAAATGCTTCTTCTTTATTAGTGCTTCCATTTATTGTTGCTGGTGCATTTACCACACAGGCCTGGTTTGATGTGGCAATGGAATTATCCCGCTCATTAATAAAGCCCCAGGTCCATAAGTTTTTTGCAAGCGCTTATTTTCCTTGGTTATCTTTCTTATCAATCCTTCAAACGACTCTTCAAAATCAAACTGGCGCAAGCACTTAAACACTTTCATAAAATCTTTCTGTAAAATATCTTCAGTTCTTCTTTATTTTTTGCATAGCGTAAGCATACCCGCAACATTTTTGTAGTGTATAATTGGTATAAGCTGCCCTACGCACTTCTTTTACCTTTAATGCAATCCTGAAAAATCCTTTAGGTTTCGCTCACTGGTTTTATAGTTTCAATTAAAAGATGAATATTAAAGCACAATGGTTGAGCTACAAAAATAATTTATTTAATTAAGCCAACCTTTTTTCAGCATACCGTATATAACAGTTAAAGGCCTGTAGTTAAATAGTAAAACAATCATTACCTTTTCTTTGTAAAGTGTTTGATTCACGCATTAATTAAAAATAAATAAAGCAGTAACATGGAAAGAAAGGAATTTTTATCATTGCTAGGGCTGGGTACCGCCGGTATTTTTTCAGCCGCCTGTTTAGGAGCCTGTTCAAAAGCAGCAAGTGGCTATACACCACCAGTGCCAACGGTTGTAGATATTACACTGGACCTTTCTTTGCCGGCAAATGCCGCACTGAATAACATAGGTGGATATATTTATACTAACGGAGTAATAGTTGCAAAAACTAAAACCGGCAGTTATATTGCGGTTTCGCAAGATTGTACCCACCAGGGAGTTTCTGTACAATACCAAGTGGCTAACCAGCAGTTTTATTGCCCAAGCCATGGCTCCATTTTTTCTGAAACTGGCAGCGTTACAGGCGGCCCGGCACCAACTTCATTAAAGCAATACAACACAACTTTAACAAATAATATGTTGCGTGTGTATTCATAATGCTATGTGTAATGCAGGTTGGTTAAAGCTGCGTTAAACAAGCCAACCTTAATAATCCATTAAAGCAATACAATTACCTTACGTAAAATGCACTTTATGAAAATGTTTTTGGTGGTTTTGCTTACCTTATTTTTATCCCCGCAAATGGGATGGGTAACGAATTTTGAAACAGCTGAAAAAGTGGCCGTAGAAAAACATCAGTTAATATTATTAAATTTTTCTGGGTCAGACTGGTGCGGGCCCTGCATCCGTTTGCGCAAAGAAATATTGGATAGCAAGCCTTTTACTGATTTTGCGTCCTCTTGCCTAGTGTTGGTAAATGCTGATTTTCCGCGGAGTAATAAAAATAAATTAAGTAAAGAACAGGTTCAACAAAATGAAGCCCTTGCAGATAAATATAATCCTAAAGGCAAATTCCCTTTTACTTTATTGCTGGATGCAAAAGGCAATGTATTAAAAGAGTGGGATGGGTTGCCAACAGTAAGCCCAACACAATTTACCCAACAGGCAAAAGATATTTTTGATGCAAATAGATAGTAC
>JAYVUJ010000384.1:0-3203 GCA_043788035.1 Ferruginibacter sp.
GTACATCAAAGGTAAAAATTCAATAACTTATTATTTTTCAGCAACAGCATCAGCATCTTCCCGCTTTTTTTGCTGGGCCAATATTTCGTTGAGATGTGGCGTTATTTCCTGCTCTAAAATTGCTGCTGGTATATCCAAAGCCTTAGGGTTTGTTGCTACTTGCAGCCACGGTTTTGGACCATTAAAATTGTAGGTGCCGAACACAATAGCTGGTGTGCCATTTACCAATATGCTATCTTTTCCATCGGTTGTTTTTACAATAAACTGGTTTGCCCAATTGTATAAATAATGTGCGTCGCCTTCTTGTAACCTAAGGCAGCTGTGGCTAGCAGGGTAACCCGGCAAAGAGTACTGGTGCCACCCAATGCCTTCTTTATTCTGGATATTAAAATTCCATTTCAATTTCCACTCATCATCCACAGTACTGTTTGTTTCTTCTGCCTTCCAGTTGGCATAATAAATACCTGTTGGCGTAGGGTCTTTTTTACGCCCCATATTAGTTGGCCCTGTATAAATTAATTGCCCATATTCGTAGGTGGCAAAAATTTGTGTTGGATAAGAGAAGAAGATAATTTTTGAAACATCTTTTAGCCCGGGCACACTTAATGGAAAAGGAAGATAAAAAGCTATATCGCCGCTAAGGTCGTCCGGTATTAGTATGCTGTCCATCTTAGCCAGGTAATCCATATCTGTGCGATTGGCCGCTAGTACAATATGTAATTTAGCGGAGTCCAGGGTTTTTCCGTTGGCTGCTACCCATGTTCTTGCTTTTTCAAAATGATAGCTAACTTTAGCGGGTGCTGTGCGTTTGGGTACTACCACAGTATGTTTTTGTATAGTTGCTGTAGTTGTTTTATCGGGTTGGTTACATTGGCAATTAAAGGCGGTTATTGCCACCAGGCTAAAAACTAGTTTACTGTTAAACATATTTCTCATGTAAGCGAATATGTAATTATCGTGCCAATAATAAAGTGTCTAAATTAGGCTGGAAAAAGTTGTCAGGCAATGGTTTATAAAGACCTTTATTATTTTGCAAGCTACTTAACCTTCAATAGCAAATTTGTAATGGCTCCAAAAATTATCTAAAGATATGAGGCTGGGTTTTAAGAAAGAAATTATTTTTGGCCAATCGTCTTGATTTAAGATGCTGGCATTATTGAGTTCCTTGACTATGCGGCTGATCGTTTTTCCATGTTCATCGATAGTTAATTTTTGCCATTGCCAACCGGTACCGCAGGTTTTTTCAAATTGCATTTTAAAGTTGAAAAGCTGATTAAATTGTTGCTGCTGTATTGCTGCATCGGGATGCAAAAAATCAATAGCTATGCTTACTTTATTATTTGCTGCCTGCATGTTGAACCGTATAAATTTTATACCAGCCTTATAATTTATCCAGTTTATTTTTTCGCCTTCGGCAGATAATACAGGTGCCATGTATTTGCCAAAAGCCGTCCAGAATTGTTGGTTCAAAAATGATGCGGCGTGTTTTGGATACATATGCTTATTTACTGCAAAGCCAGCCTCTCAGCCCTCCCAAGGCTGATTACTAACCCTGCGATTTATAAAGGACTTTTAAATTGAGTACTCTACAACCTTTCTTTAGAGGGCTGGGTGGCTGGCTTTACATTATTGCCCCAATCAAAAAAGCTGTCTACATCTTTTTTAAACTGTATTAAGCAAGGCTTGTTGATATAATACATGTGCCCGGCCTCATAATAAAAATGCTGCAGATTTTTTCTTAGTTCCGGTTTAAGGAACATGTGCGCTACATCATAAGCGGCGGTAAAATACGGCGTGGCAAAATCGTAATAACCACTGCCAATAAATACTTTTAAGTGAGTATTTTTTGTCATGGCATCCCGAAGGCTTTCCGCAACATTCAGGTATTGGTTCTGCACATTATTGTAGTTCCATGGGTACACATTGCCAAAAATATTATAAGCTGCTGCTTCTTTATAATTAAGTGCGCTTTCAAAATAATCGTTTATGGCGCTGGTAAATGGACCATCAATATTTGTAAAGGATGGGTCAAAATCTACTCCTTCGCCAGCTTCATCAAAATTTTGACCGGTAAAGCGGCTATCTAAACGGCCGATAGACAATCCTTGTTTGCGCAATAATTCTTTATAGAACCTGCCATCGCTAACACGTAGATTAGCCTGTAAAATAAACGCTTTACTTATACCGGTGTAGTAGCTTAATTTTTCAGCAATATGGTCTTTTTCAGCTTCGGTAAGCCACTCACCTTTTAGCAACGCAGGCGCATATTCGCCCATGGCAAAAGCTTCACTTGCTTTTAGCGTTGTTTGCAGGTTGCCTTGTAGTGCAGGCGTTAGTTTTTTATGATAAAATGCAGCAGCAGTGTAGCTTGGCAGGTATAAAGCAAATGGCAGGTCGTTTCCTATTGCTTCGTTGTTAGTACCAAAATTAAGCACCGGCGATATCAATAAGATGCCATTAATGTAAATGCGGAATTCATCCGTTAGATACTTAGCAAGTCCAGAGGCCCTGGTAGTTCCATAGCTTTCGCCAGCTAAATATTTGGGAGATGCCCAGCGCTCGTATTTAGATAAAAAACTGCGGATGAAAGTGCCGATGCTTTGCACATCTTCATTAAAACCATGGAACTGGTTGGCATTTTCGCCAGGTGCTGGCTTGCTATACCCTGTAGAAACGGGGTCTATAAAAACGAGGTCTGTTTTATTAAGCCAGGTAAATTCGTTGTTGATAATTTTGTATGGCGGCGGTGGGGCGGTGCCATCATCCTGCAACAATACTCTTTTGGGTCCTAAGCCACCGATGTGCAGCCAAACAGACGATGAGCCAGGACCGCCGTTAAATGTAAAACAGACCGGCCTTTCGGCGACATCTTCAACATCTTTTTTATAATAAGTAAAAAATACTTTTGCTAGCAGCCTGCCGGTATCGCTTTGCAAGTTGAGATAACCTGTATAAGCTGTATAATCCAGCTTTTTGCCGTCAGCTAATATTACGGAATTTTTTGTGATGGTGGCGGTTATACCAATTGGAGAGGGCTCGCTTTTAAACTCTACTGCAGTATTTTTTCGCTGAGCTTGTGTAAAGGAAAATAGGACAACTAAAAAAAAGGAAAATGTAATCTTCATAAATTTTTGTTGGAATTTAATGCAAAATAAGCCAGTACATCAATTTAATTTGGCAAACCTATTAAAATGGATTTAAAC
>JAYVUJ010000385.1:0-3202 GCA_043788035.1 Ferruginibacter sp.
TTTGCAGCCGGGATTTCTTGCCACTGCATTTAATACTTGCCATTGCTTAAATATTCTAACATCTTTGGTTGTTACTAATTGATGCTGCAGCTCGGTAAGCCTTAGATGTTCTTTTAATTTGAGTATTGCCATACCATAAATTTCACTCTAAGATAGGCATATATTATTACATCTTGATAGCGGTTTGATATTAGAGGTTATTATGGCCTAAAGTTATACGGAAGCACATCTGCTACTTTTTGCCATGTCCAGTAACCATTTATAACTATATCGTTCTGGTCGTAATAATATCCATTCTGTTCAATATCAAAAGCCTGGCCTTCGGCTATAGTCAGTACGCTTAATTGAAAGTCTCTTGCAACGTCTTCCGTCTGAGAAATATACAATGGGTCTGGGGCTTGTTTTTTATATAACACAGCAATGTTCTGCTGGTTAGGCGTAATTTCTACCAACTGCGTACTATCGTTTTTTGTATAGTTGAGGGCGCCATAAAAATCTGTTAACGGCACGGCAGTTTCTTTATCCTGGCTGCTGGTTACAAACTGTATTTCAAAGCCTTCTTCTTTTAAATTTTTGTTTTGTACACTCCGCATAAAATGCAGCATAGACCCGTAGTATGCCTTTAGGCGATTGTTTTGCCATAAGGCTTTTTGAGCATCGTTTACAGGCTTTAATTCTTCAAATAATGGGTACCCAGAGTAGGTACTTAACAGGGTGCCATATTCGTGCGTAAATGAATCTAAAGTGTACTTTATTTTATAGCCCAATGCAAGGTTCTCTATTTCTATAGGTAGGGCAGATAATACTTTTAAACGATTTTTCTTTTTAGAAAAATAAAACTTTAAAGCCTCTTTATTTTTGATGGTGCATTGGCTGCTGTTCGGTGTTTTGCCAATAAAATTTTCTACAAAAAAATCACCGTATTTTATCAGCCCATCTTTCACTTCATTGCTGGAAGTTATTACAACATCTTCCAGGGCTTTTTCTTTTTGTTTTACTTCAACCACTATATTTTTATCCTGCGCATCGGCAGTAGTAATGCGCCTTATTGCAGTTTGGTATCCGGTAAAAGTTATAATAAGGTCGTACCCGCCATTTTGTAGCCTTAACGTAAAATTTCCCTGTGCATCGGTAGCAGTGCCAATGGTGGTATTTTGTGCAAATACAGAGGCGCCTTGTAACGGTAATTTAGAGGCAGCATCCAATACCTTGCCAGTGATGGTAAACTCGTTTACTTGCGCAATGGCGCTTACTGTTATGGCAAGCAAATACAATAGCGAAAGGATTTTTTTCATAAAAAATATTTAGCGAAAGCTTAATAAAAAATAATGGAATTTCAAATGAATCAAATGTACATTAATGGTTGTTAAGTTTTTGTTGGAATGCCTCCACGGTTTGTATAATGGTTTGCTCAATAGTACGATAGGTAAATTGAGGCAGGTATGTTTTAAGCTTGCTATTATCAAAATAGGTTTTTGCTAATGCAGTAAGAGCAGTTTCTTTAGTTATTAATGGTTCTTGTCCGGTAAAGCGCCTTTTAAATGCTTCCAGCCTCCACACTATTTTCGCAAGGAATGGCGTTACTTTTTTAGTAGGTATTTTTTTATGGAAGGCATTTGCAATCAACGTAAATATATCCTGGTAGCTTTTGTTTTCGGCACTTATTATAAACCGTTCAGCAGTAATTTCGCTGTCCATTAGTTGTATCATTATTGTTGCTACATCCCTTACATCTACAAAGCCATTTATGCCGTTGCTACACCAGGGAAACTCATCATAAACGCTCTTGAAAATTTTAGAGCTCCCGCCATCCCAATCGCCTGCTCCTAGTATTATTGTAGGGTTTACCATTACTGCGCTTAACCCTTCGCCAATGCCCCGCCATACCTCTAGCTCGCCCAGGTATTTGCTTTCGCCATAGTTGCTGTTGTTCGCTTGCTCCGTCCAAACCATATTTTCATTAATTGGTTCATTATCCTTTAAAAGCCCCAGTGCGGTTACAGAACTTACATGCACCAGCTTTGTAACGCCTGCATCAAGAGCGGCGTTTACAATATTGGCAGTGCCTTCTATATTGATTTTAAACAGGGCTTTTTTAAGTTTGGGGTTAAAGCTCACCAATGCTGCACAGTGATAAATTTTTTTTATACCTTGCTGCATTACTTCCTGCAGCCCAGCCACATCTAAAATATCGCACTGAAATGAGGTGAGTAAGGGGGAGTTGAAATGGGGCAATGCTGTTTTATTGTAAATAGCAGTTACCTTTTTATTTTGTGCCAATAATTGCGTTATCAATTCTGTGCCTAATAAACCGCTGCCGCCTGTAACAAGTATCATATGTATGTGTTGAATAGCGAAGATAAACCCTATCTTTTAATCCTTATAGCTTTGGCTGCAGGGGCGCACGGCTCTGCCAAATAAAACTGCCACTTAATTATCAGTGTTTTTTTTAAAACTAATAATTAAGTGGCAGAGATGTGTAAAAAAGCGGTTTAATTAATTTTTTTGGCTTCCTGCTTTGCGTCTGCTTTCATTTTATCATTGGCTGTAATCGCAAATTCCACCCTGCGGTTTTGTGCCCTGTGCGCATCTGTATCATTATCAACTTTCGGTTCAGTTTTACCATACCATTTTATAGTTAACCTGTTAGCCGGTATGCTATTATTTTTAAGGTAATTACCTACAGCTTCTGCCCTTTTTTGCGATAAAGATAAATTATAGGCATCTGCGCCAACATTGTCTGTGTGGCCTTCAATTAAAATATTTGTTTCAGGATATTGATCAAATATTTTCACCAATTTATCTAAAGAAAGTTTTGAATTGTCTGTAATATTAAATTGATTGGTAGCAAAAAAAACGCCTGCCTTGCTGCCATCCGGATTGTTTTCATCAAAGGTTACGTTAATGCCTTCTTCAACCCTGGTTACCTGCGCGCCGGGTACTTCTGTTTTTATTTTTTCGGCTTGCCTATCCATTTTATTGCCAATAACGCCACCAGCTACGCCGCCAACCACAGCGCCTATTAAAGCCCCTAAAACGGTGTTGCCTTTTTTACCAACATTATTGCCGATTATGCCCCCAATAGCTGCGCCACCAGCGGCACCTGCAGCTGCGCCTTTTTGTTCTTTACTCATTTTTTTTGTCTCGCTGCAACCTGGTAAAATAATTAAAACGGCAGCTGCGAACAATAATAAATTTGCGG
>JAYVUJ010000386.1:0-2971 GCA_043788035.1 Ferruginibacter sp.
AACGAACACATTATTACAGTGGTAGGCTGCGGTGGCGATAGGGATAAATCGAAACGCCCCATCATGGCAGCCGCCGCTTGCGAACATAGTGATAGGGTAATCTTTACGGCTGATAATCCGCGGAGCGAAGACCCTTTAGAAATTTTAAAAGAGATGGAAGCAGGCGTAAATGTAGTGGCAAGAAAAAAGTATATCACCATTGCCGATAGAAGAGAAGCGATAAAAACCGCTGTAAGCCTGGCAGTAAAAGAAGATATCATTTTAGTGGCAGGCAAAGGGCACGAAAAATACCAGGATATAAAAGGCGTAAAATACGATTTTGATGATAAGAAAATTTTGGCTGAAGTATTTGAAATGCTGGACAAGTAATTAGCTGATTAGCTAATGTGCTAATGAATGGTTGGAGAGAATGACAAGTAATTAGCTGATAAGCTAATTGGCTAATGTGCTAATGAATGGTTGGGGAGAATGATAAATAATTAGCTGATATGCTCATGTGCTAAAGTGCTTAAGAAGGGTTGGACAGAATGAGTGAATGCACGGGCAGAAAAATTATCGAAATAAATTTTAAATAAACAACATATAAATAAGGTAACAATTTTAAAAAATTAGCACATCAGCTAATTAGCAAATTAAAAAAAGCATGCTGTATCACTTATTTCACTGGTTAACAAATAATGGGATAAAATTTCCAGGTAGCGGGCTGTTTGAGTTCATTACATTCCGTTTGCTGCTGGCAATGATATTGAGCCTTGTTATAACTACCGTGTATGGCAAAAAGCTAATAAGGTACCTGCAAAAAAGGCAGCTTGGCGAAAGCGTGCGTGATCTTGGCTTAGCGGGCGAGCAACAAAAGAAAGGCACGCCAACAATGGGCGGTATTATCATAGTACTGGCAATACTGATACCTACTTTATTGCTAGCCAACCTGGAGAAAGTATATGTACGCTTAATGATAGTGTCCACAATTTGGCTGGCGGCTATTGGCTTTATAGATGATTATTTAAAAGTAAGGTCGAAGCGGTTAGCGCTATCCAAAGGTGCCGATTATAAAAAAATGGATAGTGATGGATTAGCAGGCAGGTTCAAAATTTTCGGGCAGGTAATGTTAGGCATTATCGTGGGGGCAACATTGTATTTTAACCAAAGTGTAGTGGTGCTAAGGGAAGTGTATAACCCCGATATACAATCAGTAAAAGATTCTCTTTTAAAATCAGGGCAACGGTTGATGGGTGATATCAACATTGTAAAAATCGATAACAAGGAACATCTTTTTGTGAAAGTAAAAACTCCTATAACCACTATACCATTTGTAAAAACGCATGAGTTTAATTATGCTAAATTATTGCCAGAGAGCTGGCGGCCTTATACCTATATCCTTTATATCATCATAGTAATATTTATGGTTACGGCGGTAAGTAATGGCGCTAATATAACAGATGGCTTAGATGGGCTAGCAACTGGCGTATGTGCAGTAATAGGAATTTGCCTGGGTATTTTTGCTTACGTAAGCGGCAATATAAAGTTAGCGGAGTACCTCAATATAATGTACATCCCTAACCTTGGCGAACTATCCATTTTTATTGCTGCATTTGTAGGTGCGTGTATCGGTTTTTTATGGTACAACTCCTACCCCGCGCAAGTATTCATGGGCGATACTGGCAGCCTTGCATTAGGTGGCATTATTGCGGCATTGGCTATTATAGTACGTAAAGAATTACTAATACCTTTTTTTTGTTTTGTGTTTTTTGTAGAAAGCTTAAGTGTGGTAATACAGGTAAGCTGGTTTAAATATACAAAGCGAAAGTATGGCGAAGGGCGGCGTGTATTTTTAATGAGCCCGCTGCACCATCATTATCAAAAGCTAGGATATCACGAAAGCAAGATTGCTGTACGTTTTTGGATCATTACTATCTTAAGTGTAGTCATAGCAATCGGTACATTAAAAATGAGGTAATATTTATTAAAGAATAAAAGGCAAGTCAAAATCTTGGTTAAAAAGTCCTGAATTATGAAACTAGTTTAAGATACTACCCGTTAAGTTTTAATGCTATTGAAAAACCTTTTTATTACTAAATCAAACTACGGCAACAGAAAAAGAAGCTGTCAAATTTGATGCTGTTGAAGAACCATTTTTTATTGATACGTCAATAAAAAAAATGACCTGTTAGATTCTATACTGTTGAAGGACCATTTTTACTAAAAAAAACTGCTATAACTAGCAGTGCATGCCCGTATTTGATTAATGTATACAAGTACAAACATATCGCCTTTGAAGCAGCCACTCAATGATAAAAAATTGAAGCGGCTGGTAATATTGGGCGCTGGCGAAAGCGGTATCGGCACAGCTCTGCTGGCACAGCAACAAGGGTATGATGTATTTGTAAGCGATGCAGGAGAGATAAAAGAGCCATTTAAATCGACATTGCAAAACAGCCATATTGATTTTGAAGAAGCACAGCATTCAGAAGAAAAAATATTATCTGCGAATGAAGTAATGAAGAGCCCGGGCATTGGCGAAAAAAATGAAATCGTAAAGATGATACGGGCTAAAGGTATTCCGGTTATCAGTGAAATAGAGTTTGCTTACCGCTATAAAGGCAATAGTAAAATAATTGCTATTACAGGTAGCAATGGCAAAACAACCACTACGGCATTAACTTTTTGCATGTGTCAGCTAGGCGGTGCGGATTGTGCCATGGTAGGTAATATTGGGTATTCATTCGCAAGGCAGGTGGCAGAAGGGCCAAAGGCTTTGTACATAATAGAAATTAGTTCTTTTCAATTAGATGATATAAAAACCTTTAGGCCAGATGTGGCGGTGCTTACAAATATTACCGAAGACCACCTGGACAGATACGATTACAAAGTGCAGAATTATATTAACAGTAAATTTCGCATTGTAGAAAACCAACAACCAGGGGATGTATTTATTTATAACCTCGATGATGATACAACCATTAAAAACATT
>JAYVUJ010000387.1:0-3556 GCA_043788035.1 Ferruginibacter sp.
GTACTATCATCTCTCAATAAATATAGATTGGTATTTAATGTGGCAACTAAAGCCGAAGTACCTGCAACCTTAAAAGCCTTTAGATTATTTGACATAGCTTTTGATGGCTCTGTAAAAGATATAGATGCTGTACCCGCAATAGCTGTTTGTATCCAAATTGCCTGGCTCGATTGAATGAAGTTATTTTGCCCACCTGGCGGGTTAAATGGTGTAGCAGTGTAGGTGCCGGTATTATTTAAATCGTCCATCAGCACATAACCTCCCTGCTGGTTGTTAAGGTAAGGGTCCCAAACATAAAAACGATTAGCCAGGTTGTTTTTAGTAACCGTAGCAAAATTTACAGAAGATGCATAAGGGTTGCCAATAAGCGTATACCCGCTTGCGGCAGATGAAGCAGTAAATGTTTGTGCGCCGGTTTGCAGGTTGCCTGTACTGCTAATAGTGGTATTGTTGGCATAATTGGTATTGTAAGTAGCCGCTGTACGGTCGCCCCTTACAAAAATAAAAAAGGCTTTATTATCTGCATTGCCCGTGTTATTGGATAAGTTTTCAGATGTATTAACCACTGGCGTAAAAGACGAGCCTTCTTTTAAAGAACTATTATTTAGCGGGCTGATATCCAGACCATTTGATGGAGCTGCCCCCGGGCCGGAAATATAAGTTCCCCTGCCTGGCGTGTTTTTGCCATTATTTTGCCAGCTACTATATATTGAGCCTGTGGCAGATAATGGGCTAGTTGCTAAACGCCATGCCCTACGTGCGGGAAAAAAACGCTCTACAGCTACTTTACCACTAAATGTGTTGCCATTGTTTACGCTATTATTAGTTATGTCCGCAACCATCGCTGTTGCTGCAGCGGTAGATACCAATACAATATTATCGCCAGTTTTAGTTACGGTATTATTTACATTGCCAAAAGCAAGCGCACCGGTAATATATAATAAGCCTGCATTGGTGCCGCTTGTTATTATAATGCCAGCGGCATTACTGTTTGTAAGGTTTAATAAAGTATCGCCTGCAAACATACTGCCGGCAATAGTTTGCGTTGTAGCGCCAGCTAAATCCAGTGTGCCTTTTTTCATATCCAAAGTGCCACTATTGGTTATAATGCCCGTTATGTGCAGCGTAGCGGCGGTCACTGTTAAAGATGCGTTTGGGGCAATTATTAGGTTGTTGCACATAACCACAGCAGTTATTACAGGGTTATTTTTAACTGCGCCTATAACAACATTTGTGGTGGCAGCAGGCACAATGCCTCCGCACCAGTTATTTGGGTCTGTCCAACTAGTGCTGGTATTACCCGTCCACACACCGCCAGTGTTGGTAGGTACAAGGTTAGTATATGCAGTAGCTGAACAACCAGTTACTGTTACCTGTAAGGTGTACGTACCTGCTGCAGCCGTTGTGTAGGTTATGGCTGGGTTTTGTAAAGAAGAAGTAAAGCTGTTGGGGCCAGCCCATGCATATGTAGCGCCAGAAATGATTGTAGCAGCAAGGCTAACCTGAGAACCTGCACAAACAGGCCCGTTATTGCCAGCACCATCTGGTGAATTATAAAGGGTATTAATTTCTGTTGTAGTGAGGGCCCTGCTATAAATCAATGCATCATCAACAAGGCCATTAAAATAAAAGCTGGATGGAGCAGATGGCCAGCTGCTGGTAATATTATCATACCCTATACGCCAATAACCTGTATAATTATCGCCAGTTTTACCCGTTGCATTATTGGCAACCTGTACGCCATCAATATAAAGCACCATGCCTGCCGTAGCAGAAGCAGTACCGGTTGCAAGATGCCAGTTGTTATCGTTATACGCTAAGGCAGAATTAACCGAATATAGCATGCTGCTGTTCATCCCAAAATATACTTGCCCTGCGTTATTCATGTACATGTGGCGGTCGGATTGTGCGCTTGCTCCTGTAGCGGAACTTCCAAAACCAATCAGCAACCCACCAGTTACAGAAGCTGTTTTAAACCATATAGAAACTGTTAGGCCTGTAGGGTTGCTAAAGACTGTTGCTGTAGAAATATACTGGCTCGAACCATTTAAATTGTAAGCAGATGCAGCAATACCAAACCTGCTTGCAGCAGTTGCAGGTGAATTTTGAAGCGTGCCGGTATTATTGTTGCCAGATACATCGGCTGCATTGCCGGTAAATGTGTAATTGCCTATTAGGCTGGTAGTTGGTATTTGGCTTATTAGTGGTGCTGTACCTGAAGATACACTTACCGCAATGGCAGCCTGTGGGCTTAAACAGCCATTTACTGTTTGGCTAACTAAAAAGTTAGTGGTACCAACGGTTGTAGTAGATGGAACAGGCGCAGTAGCTGTTGTGCCTGCCACAGTAAACTGAATATTATTAAAACAACGGTTGCCGGCAACTGAAACACCTGTAATATTTATGGAGGCTGTAGCTTCTGTAATAGGGAAGGTAGGGTTATCGTACCCTATATTGCCCGTGCCCGCCGCTATGCCTATTTTATAATTGCCCGCCACTAAAATATTGTAATTAAATGTGCTGCTCACTTTTATAGTGGTAGCACCCGCTGTTAAGCTTGTGGTGGTAGCAGATGTAGCTATCAAAATATCGTCGTTATTATATATCCCTACTACCAAACCATTAATAGCCTGGTATGCGGGAACATAGTAATCAATAGTAGTAATACTGGTATTATTTTTAATAGTAGTAAAATAGGTTTTTTTATTATTTCTTGCGTTAGGGTTGTCCACAAAAGTGTATGCATTAAAAGTGGCAGTGCCGCCCACAGAGCCGTAGGCAGCAATGGTGCCCCATAATAAGTTACTACCTGTAGCAGTAAGTGCAGTAGCAGTAGTGTTAAGGCAATAATTTACAGGGCTTATAACAGTTGGGGCAGGCGATATGCACAACAAAGCAGCATTGCTTAATGCACCTTCTGTAACAGCCAATATCTTCCAATAATAAATGGTATTTGCGGTTAAGCCTGTTAGGGTAGCGGTAATGGCATTTGCTTTTGTTAAAGTATCAAAGCTATAATTTACGCCATCCGTAGACTGGTAAATGGCAAAACCAATTTCATTATTTGAATTATCTGTCCAATTTAAACTGGTAGTTGTTGAAGTACTGTTAGAAAAAACAAGGTTGGTTGGCGCAATAGGCACTGCTGGCGTAAAAGAATAGGTTTGCCCTGTAGTAGGGTTTGCGCTGATGTCGCCATTATCAAAATAGCTACTTGCAGCTCCTTTTGTATTTAACGCAAGGTAATTTCCGGTGCCGGTACCAACTGCTGTAATGCCTATAGATGCAGAACCGCTGGTTGCCGCACTGGTTTGTTGTTTATAGATAAAATCTATTTTACCGGTATTTTCATAAAGTTTAACCTGAAAAGAAATGGTATTGCCAGAAGCGCTTTGCCATTTTACATTTAAGTATTGAATGATAAAAATTCGGCTACCTGTTGCGCCTGTTGTTAGGTAAGATACATTGGTGGCAGACTGTATATCAAGGTTATCCCATAACGGCGCCAATATAGGGCGTACCGTTCCACCATTTACAAGGTCATTGACTGGTGTGG
>JAYVUJ010000388.1:0-3250 GCA_043788035.1 Ferruginibacter sp.
GGAAATTTTTCAAATCGTTTGAAAAATAATTCCCCTGAAACCCTTTAATACCAATATGTTCAAAGAACTTACACTTATAACGTTAGGACACTAATGATAAAATATAACCTTTAATTCGCGGTTGCTTCCATGGCTGGTTTAAAAATTGGTAAGCTGTTTGTCCGCCAAAGTAAATATCCTAATTTGTGGTTGGTGAGGCACCAACCACGGGAATAGCTTTTTAATTTGTGGATGGTGAGACACCAACCACGGGAACAGCGAGTGTAGCGTAAGCAGGCCTGTTTTAAAAAAGTATTGGAAAAAGGCACAGGGAGTACATAATTTCTAATGTTCTTGCTTCAATGGCTCAAATAAACTTACTCCGTGGCCGGTTTATCCCGTCTAATGAATAATAATCTACCAAACTCCCTGGCGTGGTCGTGGTGTCCTCACCTGACATAGCAGTGAGTATAATAAACGTAGGTTAAGGGATTTCGCTTAATTTGTGGTTGGTAAAACACCAGCCATGACGAAAATAACAGCATGAAAAAATTAGTTGTTTGTATTTTACTGGCCGCCTGTATGTGCAGCGCCAATGCGCAGCTTAGCGTTCAATATAACCCAGCTGCGCAGCCAGTAACGGGCATGCAATACTTTAAGCCGGTAGGCACCAATTTATTTGTAGGCGATTGTATACCTTTTTATGATAAGGGAACTTATTATTTATACTGGCTTATAGACTCTGCTCACCATGCTGCCCTTAACGGTTTGGGTGGCCACCAATGGGTATTAAGCACTACAAAAGACCTTATCCACTGGAAACATCTGCCAATCGTAATTGGCATTGGGGAAGAATGGGAAAAGTCTATCTGCACCGGTTCTGTTGTACATTACAAAAATAAATTTTATGCCTTTTACGCCACCCGTTTAATGAACGATGGCAAAGTAAATGAGCAGTTGAGTTATGCCATTAGCAATGATGGCGTACATTTTGAAAAGCAAAAGCCTAACCCTTTTTATACTTCTGCCCCTGGCTACAGTAAAAGGGATTTTAGGGACCCGAAAGTTTTTGTTGATGAAGCGGGCAATTTTAATTTATTTATCTCGAGTAAAATAGACAGCCCTGTATTAAAAGGAAAAGATGGCTGCCTGGTACATTTAACATCGAAAGATTTAAAAAATTGGGAAGTAAAAAAGCCTGTGCTTACAGGACAGAATTCTGTACCCGAGTGCCCTGATTATTTCTTTTGGAAAGGCTGGTATTATTTGGTACACAGCGATAACTCCAACACCTTTTATGTGAAATCTAAAAGCCCTTATGGCCCATGGGAGGAGCCCCGGTTTCAGGCATTAAATGAAGACTGGAGCAATGTGGTAAAGATGGCTGGCTTTACAGGCGGCAGGATGATTGCTGCAGGATGGGTACCATCCCGCCGGGACAATACAGATAAAGGCGGCGAAGTTTTTGGGGGCAACATCGTGCTACGGGAGCTTGTACAACAGCCGGATGGCACATTGGCAACAAAGTTTCCGGCAGAAGTTATTCCGCCATCAGCGGCAGCACTTAATGTAACTGTATACCCCGATGCTTATACCAAGAAAACGGATAACCAGAATTTTGTGATAAGTGCCAGTGACGGCGTGGGTGCGGCTTACCTGAAGGAAGTGCCGGCCAATAGCCGCATTACAATGGAGGTTGAACCTATGGGCGCTAATGAAGAATATGGTTTATACTTACGCAGTGGCTTGCAGGCTTCCATTGGGTACAGGCTTAATTTTTCTGCAACCGCCCGCACTGTCAATTTAAATGGCACTGCTATAACTGGTGTTATTGGTTTAGATAAAACCATCAAAGTAGATATCATCACAAAGGATGACATCATTGATATTTCTATCGATAATAAAAGGTGTATCGTAAACCGTGCCATTGAAGACAAAGGAAAATTTTTATGGTTCTATGCAAAGCATGGCAGCGTAAGCTTTCGGAATGTAAAAGTTTATCCTCTCATAAATAATTAACTCTCAAAACCTACTTAAATGGATGGTTAATCATTATCAAGTACTTGCCTGCCAAGGTTGGTGGCACCAACCTTAAATTACCATACGCTGCCGAAAAAGGAAGGCAACCCCTCTGCCATTACCATACAGCTTTACCAATAGCTTGCTTTAAAAAACTACCTTCCACCTTGGTTGGTAAGATACCCTAACCCCCAAGGCTGGTGTGTCACCACCTTAAATTAGCATACACTGCCGAAATTGGTAGGCAACCCCTCTGCCATTTGCATACAGTCTGACTAAAAATATTTTTTTAAAGTTTATCAATAAATATTATGATTTATAAAACATAGTTTTTATATTACTATCGTATCTGGTAAAATCCTACTCTGCCAAGTACCCTTCTTAAATTAATCTCCTTCAATTAAAGATTACTAGTAGTTGCATAAAAGCAGCTTGTTACTATGAATAAGCGCAAGTATTCATAGAGGCTTAATCAATGTATGTTGTAAGCCATACTTTGAGACAGCACTATGTACAATGCGACTACCTAATTTGTGGTTGGCGATACACCAGCCACGGGAAGGAATAGGGAACAATTTCCTAAGCCGATGGAACCTGTACAACTTAGCCATAGCTAAATAGTTGTTTTCTAATTTGGGGTGGGTGAGCCACCAGCCACGGGTATAAAATATAGTTTCATTCTATTCTTATAATTTTAATAATCACTTAAAACAAATTTTATGGACAAAGCATTTGAACTTCTTCAAAAATTTTTAAAACGATTTGAAGAACAAACAGACTTTCAAAGTCAAGTTCTATCTTCCATCCTTCATCAATCCAGGCTATCAATTTTGCTACTGGAACAGTTGTCAAAAAACGTATGTAAATCATCGCAGGAAGTATGCTTACAAACGCGGATACAGGAAGAACTATTGGAAAAAGTAGAGGCATTATTAGGAATCTATAAAAGTAGCCATCCCGGGGAAGCTTTGAATTTTCTTGAAATTAAAAAACTTCGTAAGGAACTGGAAGAATGTTGCAAAGAAGAAAAAGAAGATAAATATAAGGACTGTTATAGTTTGGAAAAAGCGGGCGAAAATAAGCATGAAGGGAAAGCTGATGCCAGGCATGCAAAAGTAAAATCAAACTATGTAGAAGGTGCACCTTATAAACCAGCTGATTGCGACTGCGCAGATAAAGAAGTTGAAAATGATGAAATGGAGTTTCGGCAAAGGAAAGTACCGACAGGGGCTTTCAAAGGATATTTATTATT
>JAYVUJ010000389.1:0-2661 GCA_043788035.1 Ferruginibacter sp.
CCAGCTTTCATCGTTTGTACCTCATCGCCGCTTTCTGGCACTACCACAACAATTGTTGTATCTGCCAGCCCAGCAATTTCTATCTCGCTTTGCCCTACGCCCACTGTTTCAATTAAAATATAATCGAAGTTGGCGGCTTTTAACAAATCACTTATCTCAATTATTTTTGGGTGCAGCCCACCTAATGAACCCCTGGTGGCTAATGAACGGATGTACACGTTTGGGTTATTGTACCATCGGCTCATGCGTATCCTGTCACCAAGCAAAGCGCCTAAATTAAATGGCGATGAAGGGTCTACACACAGTATACCAATTGTTTTTCCGGCTGCTATAATATTGCCTACCAATGCATCTGCAAGCGTGCTTTTGCCAGCGCCAGGCGGACCAGTAATGCCGATAACAGGCGTGTTGCTTGGTGCTAATAATTGCAGCAGTTGCTCATACCCATCCACTTCATTTTCTACTAATGAAATGCACCTTGCCAAAGTTTTAATATCGCCTTGCTGAATTTGCTGCAGGTATTTTTGCCACATGCAACAAAATTGATTGTAAATAAAGTAATTGCCAAAAAAGCCTTGACTAACTTTTGCCTGTAATATTTGTTGCAATATAGTAAAGCCATTTTTTTGCATTTCATTTTCAATATTTAACTTCGGGCTTATTATATATTATTATGACCAATTTTATTGCGATATTTCCTTTGGCTATTGTTGCCTACCCCGGCGAAGAGCTTAACCTGCACATATTTGAGCCAAGGTATAAACAACTCATTAATGATTGCAAAGAAACCCAAAAGCCTTTTGGCATACCTACCGTTATTAACGACAACATAAGTGAATTAGGCACTTTAATGGAAGTTGCAGAAATAATAAAAATATACGGCAATGGCGAAATGGATATAAAAACTAAAGGGCTTCAGGTGTTTCGTATTTTGGAAATTGTTAAAGATGTACCTGATAAATTATACAACGGCGCCATAGTGAATTATCCTACCAACAATGAAAAAAGCAATGATGTATTAATGCAGAAAGTGATAGAGATAACGCTAAAGCTCCATGCTATCCTGAAAGTAAATAAAGAATTTAATAAAACAGGCGATAAGTTGCTGAGCTACGATATAGCGCACCATACAGGCTTATCGCTACAGGAAGAATATGATTTGCTGGGCCTTTTTGATGAAATGCAGCGGGAAGAATATTTAAAGCAACACCTGCTAAAAGTGTTACCGATTGTAACCGAAATGGAAACCTTAAAAAGCAGGATTCAATTGAACGGGCACTTTAAAAATTTGAGTGGTTTTAACCTGTGATGTTTTTTGTTTGTCTTCGTATCGTATGGTATTTCAAACATAGCTACCGCATTAAAGAATTTTTAATTCTTAATTTTTAATTCTTAATTAGCATAATGAAAAGAACACTGTGTTTTGATTTTGGCAATACCCGTTTAAAATGCGGTGTTTTTGAAGAAGCTATTTTTAAAGAAGAATTAGTGCTTTTAGATGATGGTATTGCTAGTATAGAAAAAATAATTGACACCTACCAGCCGCAAAATAGCATACTCTCATCGGTAATTAATCACAATGAAAGTATAGAAGCTTTGCTGCAGAAGAGTACACGGTTCCATAAATTATCTCATCTTACCAAACTAAACTTTACTACGCCGGTTGGCAAACCTGCAACTATTGGTGCGGATAGGCTGGCACTGGCTGCGGCTGCGGTACATTTTTATGCCGGCAAAAATAACCTGGTGGTAGCTTTAGGTAGCTGCATCACTTATAACTTTATTAGCCAAAGCCATCAATTTATTGGCGGCTCTATTTCGCCTGGTATGGAAATGCGCTTTAGGGCCATGCACGAACATACGGCAATGTTGCCCCTGGTAAAAAAAGACTGGAATTTTCCGGTAATTGGCTATGATACTAAAACCAATTTGCAAAGCGGCGTAATTGCGGGCATGGCTTATGAAATTGATGGCTTCATTAGTTACTATGCATCCAAATATGGCAACTTTAATGTGGTTTTAACAGGCGGCGATGCGGTGTATTTTGCAGGGCAACTTAAAAACGGGATATTTGCTGACGTTAATTTCTTATTTAAAGGGCTGTATGCCATTAGCGAAATAAACAACTGCACATAATCATCCATCATGAGCTATTTATCTTTACCCAAAAATATTATTGCAGCTATTTTTATAAGCTGCTTTTTTTTATGCAGTTGCGAAAATAAGCTGGAAGAAGTTGAAAAATATAACAAAAAAGATATTGCAGTAGAAGTAGGTAAAAACGTAATTATACAGTATTCTGTTGGCGGCAAAAAAAAAGCCACCCTAACTGGCGCTATTATGAACCGGTCGCAGGATACGGTGCCTTATGTAGAATTCCCCAACAAGATACATGTTGATTTTTATGATTTGAGGGATAGCATAGAAAGTAGGCTGGATGCACATTATGCCCGTTATAAAGAAACACAGAGCAAAGTATTTTTAAAAGATAGCGTACGGGTAATAAATGTAAAAGGCGATACGCTTTATTGCGATGAATTGTATTGGGATAGAGGTCATACCAATGCAGAATTTTATACAGATAAACCAGTACGGATACGCACTAAAAACGAAACTATTGATGGCATTGGCATGGTAGCACAGCAAGATTTTAAAGAATGG
>JAYVUJ010000390.1:0-10625 GCA_043788035.1 Ferruginibacter sp.
CTACCTACTTTACCATGGAAGCGGAAGACTATAAAGTGTTGGATAATCCGCAGGGATACATACTGGATAAGGGAGGCTACACTGCAGTTGCGTAGTACAATGTTGAACCTGTAGGTGTATGTGCCTTGATAAAAGTAAACGGGAAATCGGATGGTTTTGAACTGGCTAAAAGGGCAGTATCGCCAAAAGCGCAGGGTAAAAATATTGGCGGGCTGTTAGGGCATGCCGTTGTAGAAAAAGCTGTTGAATTAGGTGCATCAAAACTTTATTTAGAAAGTAATACCCTACTTACGCCAGCAATTAATTTGTACAATAAACTGGATTTTAAAAAAGTGGCAGCACACCCTACGCCTTACAATCGCTGTAATATCAGGATGGGGTTGATGTTGAAAAAATAATGATTTGTTTGATTAAATTATAGTAATAAAAGAGCCGCGAAACATGGATGTTCCGCGGCTTTTAGCTGTAGGTGAGCTGTATTAATTAACTGTAACTTTTTGGGCAGGCTTAGCTGTTTCCGGGTTTTTAGGCAAGGTTACTTTTAGCACGCCATCTGCATAAGCTGCGCTGATGGTTTCGGTAACCACGGTACTGTTTAACTGAAACAACCTTTCAAAGTTATTGGGCACAAACTCCTGATGAGAAAATTTACTTTCGTTATTGCTGCCTTCTGTTTTATACGAAATAGAGAGCACCTCTTCTTTTACAGATAGTGTAAAGTTTTCTTTTTTCAGCCCTGCTGCGTAAACATGCAGGTAGTAGACCGTATCATCTTCTTCTATATTAACGGGCACCCTGTTGCCACGCCCGCCGACAAATTGTTGCATACCTTCCATAAAATGCCTGCCAAATTTTTGTTGTCCAAAGCCTCCGCAATGGCGGCCCAAGCGGCTAAATTTATTACTGTCTTGTGCGCCTTGCGCTGTTTGATTGTTGTACATAATTTGTTTTTTTTAATAATTTTTTTATTGTTGTTTAATTGATCGGGATAATGCCTGACTGGCGTTGGCTCCTGCTAACCGGGACTACATCTCCCTGGTAAAAAGAAGGCCTAACATACGAGAAATCATTACTACCATGCATTTGGTTAAAGCCATGCCCACCCTGCATTGCATTCTGTTGCTTGCGGCGTGTTATACGGCGTGCAGCAAAGGTTATGATGGCACCGATAATACCTGCTACTATCAATATTTTAGAAATAGCGGCTAATAATATAGCGGCTAACCCGGTTACGATGGCTAAGCCAAATGTTGCCGGAAGTACAAATTTCATTTTTTTCATTTTGTAATTTTTTAATTTTTGTTGTTATATAAATGAAGACGGCCGTCTAATTATTTTACTTTAAAAACAGGTTGTTTTTTTTAGCTGCTTTTAAAATTATTTTGTTGTTACTATGTAGAACGATTGAGGGGGAGTTTTACTTTAAAAAAGAAAAAGTTTTTTTGGAACGGCAGTAATTTGTGAGCCAACTCAGTAAATATAAATCAATACCGTTAAGTTAAGGGGGCTTTCTGTTTTTAGCTTCTCCCCCTTTCCAAAGGAGATGGGAGAGTAGCCCTTCGGGACGAAAATTGCTTAACTTAACGCCATTGAAATATAGATTGTATTTTGCCAGGGTACAAATCCATTCAATAAATAAAAATAGCTATAGCTATTTAGCAGCATGGCGTATAAATGCCGGTAATATGCCGTAAAAAAAAGCTAGCAATTTGCCTATCTTTAATACCTATAATAAATTATACCTTATGACCAATATTGAAGTAGGGCAAAAAATAAAAGCATTACGGGTACATGCAGGTATGTCGCAAGAGAAACTTGCCGGACAAACATAGCTAAGCCTCCGTACTATCCAAAGAATAGAAAATAATGAAACAATTCCAAGGGGTGATTCCTTAAAAAAAATAGCTGCTGCTTTGGGCATAACTGTAAAAGTGTTCACTACTATTGCACCAGCAGTATTGCCTCTGCCTGCATTAAAAGAAAATGTATTTAAAGAAGATAAACTGGTACTGGTTCTACTGAATCTATCCGCTCTTGCCTATTTAGAATTCGCTCTGTTAGGTATATTTATACCAATGGTGTAATGGGTCGTTTTTAAAGATAAAATAAGCGGGGCAGACAAGATGGGGGAAATTATAATGAAAGACCAGCTTTGGTATTGCTTGTTAGTAGGTGGCACTTACGCATTCCTATTTAGTGGTGCTATTTTTCATATATCAATGCTTGCGGATCCTTCGGAAATAATGATTATGACTATTGCCTTCTATTTTTTAAACTCCCTGGTTATTTTGTTTAACATACTCATTTGCCTTGACCTAAAGGCTTCAATGAAAAAGCTGGCGGCATATTGTAAAATGTTATTTACGAAAACTTTTCTACACACTAAATCGTTTAGAAGCTAAATTGTTAACAGGATATATACAGTTATTGTATATGACTAGTAAAACATTACGGCTATTATACAACCCCCGCCTTCTTTTTCGGCGCCATTAACAACAACAAAGCCGGTAACAAAATAATATTAGTAAGCGTAGCCACAAGCAACGTTACCGAAGTTAGCCAGCCTAAAGACTTAGTGCCGCCAAAGCTGCTCATACAAAAAATAACGAAGCCTGCTATCAACACCAGCGACGTGTACACAATGCTTAAACCAGTATGCTTTATGGTAGCGCTAACCGTTGCGGCTACATCATTACTAAAGTTGGGCAACTCTTGCTTATAATTTACTAAAAAGCGGATGGTGATATCGATGGCGATACCGAGCGCCACGCTAAAAATCAATACAGTACTTGGTTTTAGCGGTACGCCTACCCAGCCCATAATGCCTGCGGTAACTATCAGCGGTATAACGTTGGGTATTAATGAGCACAATAAAATACGGGCACTTTTAAACAAGTACAGCATGCAGGCGGCTATCAACAAAAAGGCATAAAAAATACTTTCCTTTAAGCCATTTACTATAAACCTGGCACCTTCTAAAAAAGTTATGCTGCTGCCGGTTAGCGTTACTTTGTATTGGGTGCTGTCAAATAATTTGTCTGTCTGTTGCTTAATGCCGGCTATAATGGCTGGTAGTTTTTGCGTGCCTACATCTGCCATATTAATGCTTATGCGGGTGGTTTGTTTTGCTGTATCTATAAAGCTGGTGAGCATGCTGGCCATATTATTTTTACTATTGCCATCTTGTTTGCCCGGCTTTAAATAATCGCCGATAAAGGCGATGTCGGATGAAGTGGGCATCTGGTAATTGGCAGAATCATTTTCATAAAAAGCCTGCTTTACAAACTTCAATCCTTCGGCAACACTTAGCGGACGGTTCATTTCTTTTTGCGCCGTAATATATTGTGATAACGAATCTACCTTTCCAAAAACAGTTAACGCCCGCATACCGGAAAGTGCCCTGCGCTTTTTTGTATCCACCATAATTTCAAGCGGCATAATGCCTTTGAAATTATGTTCCATAAATTTTAGGTCGGTGTATATCTTTTCATTCTTTGGCAAATCATCTACAATAAATGCCTCTGTCTTTAATTTAAATACACCGATGATTGAAAACGTAAGCACCACAGCAGTAACACTAAAAACTATTTTTTTATGGTTGAGTACCCAATGCTCTATCATCTCTAAAAAAGCAGTGAGCCATTTGTTGTTAAGGTATTTTGTTTGCGCTGGTTTTGGTGCTGGCAGGTAACTTAAAGCTGCTGGCAATAATATAAAAGAGATAACAAAAATTAGCATGATGCTAATGCCTGCCACTACACCAAATTCTTTTAAGATGGAGCTTCTTGTAAAAGCAAACACGGCAAAGCCAATGGCAGCGGTAATATTACAAAACAACGTTACTACGCCCATCTTGCTAACCATATCTACCAGCGACTTTTGTTTATCGCCTGTGGCGAGATAACCGCTATGGTATTTATTGATAAAATAAATGCAATTAGGTATGCCTATAACCACAATTAATGGAGGCGTTAATGCAGTTAATAAAGTGATGTTATAATGGCAGATGTACAATAGCCCAACGCTCCATATTACACCTAACAATACTACTAATAAAGAAAGTATCATCGTACTGAAAGAGCGGAAAAATACAAGCAGTATCAGCGCACTTAAAACAAAAGAACCCAGTAAAAAAAGCTGCATTTCTTTCTTGATCTTAACGGCAACTAATGTGCGTATCAAGGGCAGCCCGCTTAAATGAGTGGGTATTTTTGTTTCGGCTTCAAAAGCATCTACTTCTTTGGTAATATCGGCAACAATTTTTGTACGCTTGCCTGAGTTGAGCGAATCTTTATTAATACGCACCGCCATTAAATAAGCACTGGAATCTGGATTGAATAAAATAGTCCTGTAAAAAGGCTGGTTTAAAAAGGTAATTTTCGCACTATCTAATCCTGCTTGTGTAGTAATGCTATCGGCAAATATTTTTGTTGGGTCGAGCTTTTGGGTAAGGTCATTTTTTTGCAGGGTTATAGTAGCGGCAACACTTATAACGCCATCTACATCTTTTACTTTTTTCAACCTTTCCTGCAACTGCCGGTAAGCATTAAAAGTAGGTAGCTCAAACATTTTATTTGTCTGCACGGCCATTACCAACGTGTTGCCATCATCCCCAAATTTTTGGCGAAAAGCAACATAGTCAAGGTATTTGGGGTTATCGGCAGGTATAGATTTTGCAAACTCATAACTTAAAGTAACCTTGCTGGCAAGGTAGCCCATTACGCCTGTTACGGCAAATAATACAATTAAAAGAGGTAAACGGTATCGTAGTACAAACTTAGCCAGGCGTTGCCACATTGAATTATATTTAAGTGATCAATTAAAAACGATTTGCAAAGAAAGGTTTTTTATAGTTGTTAGCCATAGCGGTCGAGGCAATGTTTGCTGCAGTGCCAACGAATAATTAGAAGGAGGGTATACAAGTGTAACCACTACAAGAAATAGTTTAAGTAATTGTTTATTTTTGTAAGAGCCACTCAAATTAAATGGCTGTTAATCTCCCCTTCAGGGGATGGTGGTATATGACACACAAAACAAAAGGCATCGTTTTACGCACTACAAAATACGGGGAAACCAGTGTAGTAGTGGCTATTTTTACTGAATTGTTCGGCATACAGACTTATATGGTTAACGGCGTGCGCACTGCTAAAAAGTCATCTTCCAAAGCCAATCATTTTTTGCCGGGCGCTATTTTAGATATGGTGGTATACCACAACGAGTTGCAAAATATGCAGCGCATAAAAGAGTTTAAATGGGATTTTTTATACCAGCAGGTATTAAGCGATGTAATTAAAAATAGCATTGCCCTATACATGGTGGAACTGATGCAAAAGTGCTTGCCGCAACCAGAGCAAAATACCGACTTATTTTATTTTTGTGAAGATGCGCTGCTACAATTGGATGCCGCCAACAAAGCCGTAACTGCCAACTTTGCTTTATATTTCACTCTGCACCTTACCCATTTTTTTGGTTTTAGGATGAATGACGATTATGATGCGCAGCAAAATGTACTGGATTTGCAGGAAGGTAGTTTTGTTACCGAACAACCCGCCCACCCCAATTTTATTGATGGGGGAAATGCGCTCATTACCTCTCAATTATTAAAAGTAATGCAGCCGTATGAGCTGGAAGATATTAAGCTGCACCACGATGTACGCCGTAAATTACTGCTTCATTACCAGGTATATTATTCGTTGCACATCCCCAATTTTGGGCTAATGAAAACGTTGATGATATTACATGAAGTGCTAAGTTGAATATTTTTCCGGTAGGGTAATAAGGCTTTTTTAAGATGAGAGAATATTATCTTTACCAAAAGTTAACAGCGTTTAAAGTTAATTCACCAGGTAACCCAGTAATTTTTTATTTATTATTCCCAAATCCCTTTTCAGCGGCAAAAAAAAAGCCATGGTTAACCAAAACATAATTAAAGAAAATTACGCACGGATGACAGATGAACAACTGCTTCATCTGGCAAAATTTGATGCGCAGGGTTTAACCAGTAATGCGCTGCTACTTTTACGAGAGGCATTTCAACATCGCCATCTGGATGTAACCATCTTCAACAACAATAATGGTTTGGCTTTACAAGATGCAGGGCTCATAAAAGATAAAACATCCTATAAAATATCCGATTCTATCTGGGCATTTGTATTTGCTGAAAAAGAAGCCGGAAAAACAAATGAAGAAATTTATTATGGGCTAATTGCCAGGGCCATCAATGAAAATGATGCACAACTAATAATGGCTTCGCTTAAAAGTAAGGCTACAGAAATTTTAAATAAACAGCATGCAAGCATATCAAAAGGATTATTTATCGGCGTTGCGGGGTTAGCTGTAGCTGTATGGAAATATTCGCCCTTTAATAATAACAACCTTTATTATGCAGGATTAACAGCAATAATTACCGGGGTGTTTTTTTTGTTTAGAGGTGTTTCCAGCAAAAGCAGGTACAAAACAATATTGGTTAATATAGAAACGGAACGGATTATTGCAGAACAGGCAGCCATTGAAGAAACACCGGCCGATGCCAGTAACCAAACGGGCTGGGTAACTACAAAATCCGGCTAGCAAATGAATTTGCGGTGGTATTTAAGCCATGCAAATTTTGTATCAAAACCACTCCTGGCTTTTTGCCTTTTTCAAAACTTCCTAACGTATTATCCATTTGTAAAGCCTTCGCCCCATTAATAGTTGCCCATTGCAAAATTTCTTGTAACGGAATACTAAATGACGTTGCCTGCTGGATACTTTTTATCTCTTCTAAAATATTTAATTGCCAATTGCTGGCATAACTATCTGTACCTAAAACAATATTGGCCTTATTTTTCCTCAACAAATCAATAGGCGGTATTTTCTGTTCAATGTATTTATTGGCATTAATGCAAAGGCAAAAATATACGTGTGGATGCTGGCTTGCAAACGTTATATCTGCCTGGCTGGTAAAAGTATTGTGTACCGATATTACAGATTGGTTATTTGTAAAATAAGGCAGCCAGCTTTGCAAGCTCGTTTTGCCCGTTGGTTCAAAAGATGAAATATCTATCCCAAAATTTTTATACAAGCTTAAAAAATCGCCGGTTTTATTTTGGTATATTTCATTTTCCGCAGCACACTCCTGGTTATGGATGGTAATTAACTGGCTAGCCGTTTCAATATTTAATTGTTTAAAAAGTGTTGTAGAAACCGAGTAAGGCGCATGGGGCGATAAAGATTTTTTTTGCGCTCCATCCATAAACAGTGCTGCAATAACTTTTGCGGCATCCAACCTTTGCATGGCTGCCGCAGCTACAAAACCACTTACTTCAATAAAATTATGCCAGTGCAATTTGCTTTTTTGTTTTATATAAATGGTATCCGCAGTATTGCAAATATCCCCTACCGCAACTATGCCGCTATTGTACATTTCGGTTTCCGCTGCGTGCATGGCTAAAAGTTTTGCTTCATCCAACGGGCTTCTTTGTGTAATTACCAGCTGCACAAACTGCACCAGCCCCGTACCGGCAGGGATAATATTTTTTAAATGGCTTAATTCTACATGGCAATGAGCGTTAATAAACCCGGGCGAAAGCAAGCCTTCCAAAAATTCAATATCGTCACCCGCATCATCTTTTGACACAATGCTTACTACCTCGCCTGCCGCAGTGGTTATTAAAACAAAATTGCTATCAAGTAGCTGGTGCCCGGTAAAAATATGGGTCGCTGTAAATTTTCTGTACAAAATGATTGGTTGATATCATGTAAATTTGTCGCCAGCCTTGTTTTAAGCAATCAAGGCATTCAAAATTAGGATGCGCTACGGGCTTTAAAAACCATTGCGAACCCATTTTGTTTACAACAAAGAATGTAAAATTAATTATAAAAGCAATCATCCCCGCCAGGGATAAGGATATACATTATGTTAGATAAATTAGATGCAATAAAAGGAAGGTTTGATAATTTGGGCGTTGCGTTGACCAACCCCGAAATTGTGAGCGATAATAAAAAGTTCATGAACATTAGCAAGGAATACCGCAGCCTTGAAAAAGTAGTAAAAGCAAGGGATGAATATATAAAAGTGCTGGATGATATTGAATTTAACAAAGAGGTGCTTAATGGCGATGATGCGGAAATGCGTGACCTTGCCAAACAAGAATTACCCTCTTTAGAACAAAGCAAGGAAGCCTGGGAAAAAGCCCTGCGCAACATGCTGATACCGAAAGACCCTTACGATGAAAAGAATGCCATTTTAGAAATAAGGGCGGGTACCGGCGGCGATGAAGCATCGTTATTTGCCGGCAACTTGCTAAGGATGTATATTAAGTATTGTGAGAAAAAAGGCTGGAAAACAGCACTATTAAGTGAAAGCGAAGGCACGGCAGGCGGCTTTAAAGAAGTGCAGGTAGAAGTAATTGGGGATGATGTTTACGGCACCATGAAATTTGAGAGTGGCGTACACCGGGTACAACGGGTGCCAGATACAGAAGCAAGTGGGCGCGTACATACAAGCGCCGCAACAGTAGCCGTAATGCCAGAAGCAGAAGAAATTGACTTTGAATTAAAAGAAAGCGACGTGAAGATGGAAACAGCACGCAGTGGCGGTGCTGGCGGACAAAATGTAAATAAGGTTGAAACGAAAGTTTTTTTAACGCATAAGCCGACCGGGCTTGTAGTAATGTGCCAAACCGAACGTAGCCAGCTAGGCAATAAAGAAAAAGCCATGGATATGATGCGTACCAAATTATACGATGAACAAGTACGTAAGGCAGAAGAAGCTATATCCCACAAAAGAAAAAGTTTGGTGAGCACCGGAGATAGAAGTGCTAAAATACGCACTTACAATTACCCGCAGGGCAGGGTTACCGACCACCGTATTGGACTAACAGTTTATAATTTAGATAGTGTTTTAAATGGTGAAATACAGGATTTTATAGATGCTTTACAGTTTGCTGAAAATGCAGAAAAATTAGCTACGGAAAGTTAATAAGTTTGCTTTCAAAATAAACAATTATAGTATTTGCAATTTAATTTGTTTTACGTAGATTGTATTTAAAACGAGAGCATGCTAGAAGAACTTCTTAATCTTGTAAAAGAAAATAGTGGTGCCGCTGTAATTAATAACCCGGCAATACCCAATGAAAAAAATGATGCAGTTATTGCAGATGCAACTCACTCTGTAGCAGAAGAGTTTCAAGGCATTTTGGCTGGGGGAGGTTTGCAAAGCGTCCTATCTCTTTTTAACAATAATGGGAATACTTCCAATGCCATCACACAAGATGGAGGCAATAATTTACTCAACAATCCCATAGTGAGTAATATTATAAGCAACTTTACAAATAAGCTCACAACAAACCATGGCTTGTCTGGCAACGAGGCAAATGGCGTAGCTAATAGCTTAATACCCAATGTGTTAAGTAATTTAATCAACAAAACGAACGATCCGAATAATTCTGGTTTTAATATAGGCAGCATTATCAATTCATTAACAGGTGGCGGCAACCAAGCTCGTGGTGGTGGTTTAGATATCGGTAGCCTGGTAAGTAAATTTGCAAACGGTGGGCTGGATGCGAATCACGATGGGCATATTGGGCTGGATGACATAATAATCAAGGTTACAGGCGGGGCACAGCAGCAGCAGCAAAGTCAGGCAACTAGCGGCGGTGGATTAATGGACCTCATAAAAGGGTTTATGAAATAGCAATATCAACAAAATGTTAAAGGTGTTATTATTAAGTATTCATTCACATCTTAGATTGTAGTATTACTTTACCTTTGAGTTTCAAAAAGAAAAAATGAGTATAAATTTATTTCCTCAAAAAAATGTTCTTCCTAATAAGTAAGCATTCTGGACTATAAAGTTTTTATTATATTATCCTTAACAAAGCCTGAATTTTATGGCACCCGATTTGCAACGATACAGTTAGAACAAACAAATTTTAATATAAACTTTTTCTCATAAGCAGTTAGTTTTGGTAAACGGCCCCGATTTCTATCGGGGCTTCTCTTTTCAACAGACTTTTTCCATTTGTATACCCTTCTTTTTAATACTATACCTATTATACCAAAGAAACAATAATTTTTGACGTACCTAAATAGGTAATTATAACTTTAAGCACATCCCCTGCTTCAACCAAAGGCAAGCTTTTTACATCATCCACTTTTTTATCAGCCGTAATTTTTGCTTGTATTTTTTTATCGATTACATCTACAAAAATACCATGGGCAGTTACTTTATACACTTTTGCCTCTAAAACAGTTTTCTTTTTAACGCATTGCAGGGCGTACATATATTCGGGTATGTATTCGCTCCTAAAAAGTACTGCGGTTACTTTATCGGGCTTATCGGTATTTTCAAGCTTAAAAAATATTGGTTCGTTCAGGTTATCTATTTTTGGCTTTTTTTCCCAGGGAGATAATATTAGTGGAAAGAAAATATAGCTGCCTGTTTCTTTTACAAAATAATCTTCTTCTACTTTTTTCAGGTATCCCACAAAACGGTTCTCTTCATACGATTTATTTATGAGGTTATCCAGCGCATTGTTAAAATGAAATTGCAGGCAATCAGCCACCATTTTATCGCCGCGGCCAGATAAGGCTACTATAAAACTAACTTCATCGCCCACATGAAACTGGTGCACTTTTTTAAT
>JAYVUJ010000391.1:0-6233 GCA_043788035.1 Ferruginibacter sp.
GCCGATTTTTAACTTAAATTGGCAACAATCAGTTATTCCAAACCAAACTAAAGTTCATGAAAAAAAATTCAATACTTATTATTATGCTTCTATGGAGTATTAGCTCCATTTTTGCCCAAACAAAAGAAATAACCGGAAAAGTTACAGATGCCAAGGACGGTGCGCCAATTATTGGTGCCACAGTTAAGGCAAAAGGCTTTACTACGTCAACTGCCACCGGGCAAGATGGCAATTTTACAATTAGCGTTGATAACAAGACTCAAAGCTTAGAAATTTCATACATTGGTTTTAATAGATTAGTGGTACCGGTTACCGGTAAACCAATTGCAGTGCAGCTCCAGCAAAGCGATAAAAGCCTTTCGGAAGTTGTGGTGGTTGGTTATGGCAAAGCGCTAAAAAAAGATGTTACTGGTGCAATTTCAAGGCTAGGATCAAAAGATGTAGAAAATTTCCCCGCCCCTAGCTTTGAATCTTCTATACAGGGTAAGGCCCCTGGGGTTGTGGTATCATCGGGTAGCGGTAAATTGGGGCAGGCAATACAAATAAATATAAGGGGTATTTCTTCCATTTCGGCCAGTAGCCAGCCCTTATATGTTATTGATGGCTTACCAGCAACTACGGGCAGTATGTCAGATGGTACAAATGATGCCACAAACCCTTTAGCCGATATCAACCCTAACGACATTGAATCTGTAGAAATTTTAAAAGATGCATCGTCAGCCGCGATTTATGGTGCCCGTGCCGCAAATGGCGTGGTGCTAATTACAACAAAAAAAGGCAAAGAAGGAAAGAAGACAATCCTATCGCTCGATTTAAGCCATGGCATCAGCAACCCTGCAAAAAAATTATCTTTCCTTAATGCTAAACAATATGTTGGTTTACTGGAGCAGTCTAAAATTAATGATGCCACCTATGACATTGCCAATAATGTGTCTGGGTTTGCAACCTATGCAGATGCCCTTGATTACTACAAAAATGACCCTAATTACGGATACCAGCGTGTATTAGACCAATTTTCGCTAGGTACCGATTGGAGGAATGGTGCAGTTAATTCAGACTGGCAAAAAGCGTTGTTCCATAAAGATGCGCCTACCAACCAGGTAAACCTTTCTGCAACTGGTGGCAATGATAAAACACGTTTCTTTATTTCAGGCTTTTATAATACGCAGGATGCTATTGTAATCAACAATAAATTTAGCAGGTACGGCACAAGGTTTAATATAGACCATAATGCTTCGGATAAATTAATATTTGGGTTAAACCTTGCGGTCAATAGGTCGCAGCTTGACAGGATTTCAAATGATAACGCCTTCTCAACTCCGGGACAGTTGGTGGCCCAATTGCCCATCTCTCCATTCATTGACCCTGGTACCGGATTGCCTAATAAACAAACCCTTTACCCTAGCGGAATTTTTGATGCGTTGTATGATTTTGACAAGCAGGTTACGTTTAGGACTTTAGGAAATGCTTATGCTAATTATAAAATACTTCCTTCCTTATCTTTTCAAACAGAGCTTGGTGCAGATATATTAAACCTTTCACAAATTGCATTTGCCGGTAAAGAATCGCTGGATGGAGCAGGCATAGGCAAAGGCAGTACTGTTATAACGCAAAGCGTATCTATAAATACTAATAATTATTTTACATATAGTCCAACTATAAATGACAACAACAAATTAAACCTAGTTGCTGGCATGAGTTACCTGCAAAATGATAATGAACGTACCTATGCGCAAGGAGAAAAATATCCTTCTGATGCTGTTAAGAATTTAGCAGGCGCTACCAGCATAACCGGCGCTTCAACAATACAGGACAGGTACACTTTCTTATCTTATTTTTTAAGGGCTAATTACACTTTGTTGGGTAAATTTCTTTTTTCTGTCAGTGATAGGATTGATGGTTCATCAAGGTTTGGCCCGACAAGCAAGTATGGTAATTTTCCTGCTGTTTCTGCTGGGTGGATATTATCAGATGAGAATTTCCTAAAAAATTCAAATACTGTAAGCTTTTTAAAATTGCGTGCCAGTTATGGCCTTACAGGCAATTCAGAAATTGGCGAGCAGCAGTACCGATCTCTTTACAGCGTGGCAAATTATCCTGGTTTACCTGGCTTTACACCCACGCAATTAGCGAACCCCAACCTTAAGTGGGAAAAAAGCAAACAGACAGATATCGGGCTTAATTTTGGCTTTTTTAAAAACCGTATTACCGGTGAGCTAGATTATTATAAAAAGCATACTACAGATTTATTGTTAAATACAAATATCCCCCTAACAACAGGCTATGCTACTATTTATCAAAATGCAGGTACGCTGGATAACAGTGGCGTAGAATTCGCCATTACCAGCAGGAACGTGGATGGACGTAACTTTAAATGGACAACTTCTTTTAATATAGCTTATAACAAAAATAAAGTTGGCAATATTAACGGACAGGTAATTGAAAGCAACGATGGCTTACAAAGGGCAGTACAAGGTTATGCGGTTGGGTCGTTTTACATGCAAAAATTTATGGGTGTAGATAAACAAACCGGCGATGCACTATACTTAGGCAAGGATGGAAAAAATACAAGCGACTACACATTAGCAGCGCGACAAGTAGTAGGTAAATACACTCCTAATTACACTGGAGGGTTAACCAACACGTTTTCTTATAAAGGATTGGACTTAAGCGCTTTCTTTTATTTTTTAACCGGAAATAATATTTATAATTCCGCAGGAAGATTTATGAGCGATGGCTTTTATAATGGCTTTGATAACCAGACTACCGATATTTTAAAAGGATGGACAAAGCCCGGAGATATTACAAATGTGCCCAGGACGGGTTATAATTTTGGCTCAGGTGCCAGCAACTCATCAAGGTGGTTATATAAGGGCGATTACTTAAGGTTAAAGAATGTAACGTTTGGCTACTCTTTACCCAAGTCTTTTATTTCTGCGCTAAATATCTCTTCTGCCAGGTTTTATGTAAGCGGTAATAACCTTCTAACGTTTACCAAATACCCCGGCGACCCCGAAGTAAATACAAACGTGGTAAACAACATTGCCGGCGGCGAAGATTTTTATACTATTCCCCAAGCCAAAACATTTACGTTTGGATTGAACATTAAATTTTAAACCATCTATCCTTATTTAAAACACAAATAATGAAAAAGTTACTAAATATTTTAATTACAACCACCCTACTATTCAATGCAGCTTCTTGTAGTAAAAAGTTAGATGTGCTGCCGCTAAATTACGCTACTGCCGATTTAATAAAATCATCCTCAGATGTTGAAGCCCTTCTTTTTGGTGGGTACACCCAACTGCAAGACTATGGCGCTTTTGGCCAGGAATTTTTAATGGTGCCAGACCTTTTGGCAGCCGATAGCCAATTAGTATGGGTAGGCACTTACGCGGAATATAAGGATATACGGAACAAAAAAATTGTTAGTAGCAATAGTGTTGTCACACACCTTTGGGGCAATGGCTATAACGCTATTAATATTGCAAATACCGTATTAGATAAAATTAGCATTGTAGACAGCGCAAAAAAAGATGTGCTGGAAGGTGAAGCAAGGTTTATAAGGGCAACCGTTTACTTTGAATTAGTTGGGCTTTATGGCAAACCTTATGCTGATGGAAATGCCGCCACAAACCTTGGCGTACCCCTGGTTTTATTACCTACTTATACGTACGATACTTTAAAAAATAAACCTGCCAGGGCAACGGTAAAAGAAGTGTACAACCTTGTAATTACAGACTTGCTCATTGCTATAAATAAATTGCCTGTAACGAATAATGATTACAGGGCAACATCCTATAGTGCAAAAGCAATATTATCCAGGGTATATTTAAATATGGGCGATTTTACAAATGCTGCCCTACAAGCTAATGATATTATAAAATCAAATAAATTTGGTTTAACCAGTACTTATGATTTAGCTTTTAATAACAACAGTAATTCTTCAGAAGATATTTTTGCAGTACAGCAAAGCACGCAAAGCAATGCCGGAGGAAACAGCCTTGCTACTTTTTATGCTCCAGTGGCTTTAGGTAGAGGCGATGCCCAAATAGATAACCATTTTTTTAATATTTTTGGCCCTAATGATTTTAGGGCAACTTTTATTACTTTAGGTTCTAGTATTTCGGGGTCTTCGGGTAATTATACAAATAAATGGGCCTTGTTTTATAAAGCAATACCAGTTGCCCGTTTGGCGGAAATGTACCTTACAAGAGGAGAAGCTAACCTTGCTGCAGGTACTCAGGTTGGGGCTTTGCCACTTGATGATATTAATTATGTAAGGGCACGCTCAGGAGCTAACCCTTTAACCTCGGTAACCCAAATTGATTTTGCTGCGGAACGTTTTCGTGAGCTTACTTTTGAAGGAGACCGGTACTGGACACTTAAACGCCTACAGCTTAATATAGATGGGCTTGGCTTTGATGACGATAAATTGATACTGCCAATACCGCAAAGAGAAATGGATGCAAATAACAACCTAAAACAAAATACGGGTTACTAATTTTTAAGATAATTATTTATGATAAGCTCTCAATACGCAGATAAATTGTCTGTTATTGAGGGCTTGTTTTTTTGATAGGCAGCACAGCTTGTATACCCAGTGCAATAATAATTACCAGCAAAGCCCCAATAACATTTAGCCATAAAAAAGAAATAATGTTAAGGCTGTAAATAATAAAGATGAGCGCTTCTGCTATTACAGCTGCAATAAAAACGGCATTGCCCTTTATACTTTTTATCCAGAAGGCTACTAAAAAAATACCGAGGATCACACCATAAAAAAGAGAGCCTAAAATGTTGACGGCTTCTATCAAGCTATTGCCGAGGTTATGCGCAAACATGGCAACCACCACACTAAATACACCCCAGCCAAAAGTATACCACCGGGAAATGCTATAATCCTTTGCATCGGTACAGGTTTTATTGATGAACTTTTTATGAAAGTCAACTACAGTGCAGCTTGCCAGCGAATTAAGCGCTGCCGCAATGCTGCCCCAGGCGGCTAAAAATATTACGGCAATCAATAAGCCCACTAAACCTTTTGGCAAATTATCTACCACAAAGCGAAGGAAGATAAAATTAGTATCGTTGGCTTCTTCGCCGGGCAGCGCTTTTTTTAATACGGTTTTATATTGGGTACGCAGTGCATTTAATTGGGGTATATCGTGCTGTGTTATTGCCGTGTTATACTTTTGTTCCAGCAATACCAGCGTGTCTTTGTACCTGGTATTTTTTGCGGCTACGATTTTGGTGGCATCAAAATATACGGGTGCTTTATGGTATTGGTAAAAAGAAAAAACGAGTACGCCTACCAGTAATATTAAAAACTGCATGGGTACTTTTACCAGCCCATTCATCAGTAAGCCTACCTTACTTTCTTTATCGCTGCTTGCGGTGAGGTAGCGCCCTACCTGGCTTTGGTCGGTACCAAAATAGCTGAGTGCCAAAAAAAAACCGCCGATAACACCCGTCCAGATATTGTATTTATCCTTCCAATCGAAGTGGTTATTGGTAACACCTGTGGTGATGATATTCATTTTGCCCTGGTTGCCGGCTATTTTTAAAGCTTCTGCAAAACCTATATTGGGCGGCAATAACCTTACTACCAGGTAACCCGCTAAGCACATGCCTACAATAATAATTAACAGTTGCAATTGCTGGGTGTAAGCCACTGCTTTTGCGCCCCCGGTGATGGTATAGATTATTAGCAGCCCACCCATTACCAGGTTGGTATAATAAATATTCCAGCCTAATAAAGAACTTAAAATAATTGATGGTGCGTAAATACTGATGCCGGTAGATAAGCCCCTTGATATTAAAAACAACCCTGACGTAAGGGTACGTGTTTTTACATCAAAGCGATCTTCTAAATATTGGTAAGCGGTGTACACTTTTAGTTTCCGGAATACGGGCACAAAAAAAATGCAGATAACAATCATGGCTAGGGGCAGGCCGAAGTAGTATTGCACAAAGCGCATACCATCTGTATAAGCCTGACCGGGTGCGCTTATAAAGGTGATGGCGCTTGCCTGCGTACCCATTATGCTAAGCAATACCAGATACCAGGGCATGCTGCGGTTGCTTAAAAAGTAACCATCTAAATTTTTGGTGGTGGCGCTTTTATAGATGCCATAAATAATTATACCGGTAAGCGTTGCAATCAATATGACCCAATCTAAACTACTCATGCTTTAAGATAAAATTGTTTACTACAAACATTGTTGGTTGTT
>JAYVUJ010000392.1:0-2117 GCA_043788035.1 Ferruginibacter sp.
AGAATATAAGTTTGAATACGTGTACCACCTGGCTGCTTATGCGGCAGAAGGGCTCTCTCACTTTATCCGGAATTTTAATTATAACAATAACCTCATTGGCAGTATTAATTTAATTAATGAATCGATTAAAACAAAGGTGAAGTGTTTTGTTTTTACTTCATCCATTGCAGTGTATGGGCAGGGGCAGCTTCCTATGACGGAAGAAATGACGCCATTGCCAGAAGACCCCTACGGCGTATCAAAATATGCTGTGGAATTAGACCTGCGTGCAGCACACCATATGTTTGGGCTTAACTCGGTTATTTTTCGCCCCCATAATGTGTATGGCGAAAACCAAAATATTGGCGATAAGTACCGCAATGTGATAGGCATTTTTATGAACCAGATCATGCAAGGCAAAAAGCTTACCATATTTGGTGATGGAACACAAACAAGGGCATTTAGCTACATAGATGATGTTGCAATACCGATTGCTAATAGTGTAAACATTGAAAATGCGTACAATAAAGTTTTTAATATTGGCGCCGATAAACCATATACTGTAAATGAATTAGCCACGGTGGTTGGAGATGAATTTGGTGTACAGCCTACTATTAATTACCTGGCTGCCCGTAACGAAGTAATGCATGCCTACAGCGACCACAGCAAAGCACACGAAATTTTTGGACAACAATCTGGTGTGTCTTTAAAAGAAGGCATAGCTAAAATGGCAACATGGGCCAAGGTAGTTGGGGCCCGCCACAGCAAGGAATTTAGTAACATAGAGATAACAGAAAAGTTGCCTGATGGATGGGGCAAAAAAGAAAAGGCAGCTATAACATAAACTAGCCTGCTTGTTTAATTTAGTGCCCATAACTTTTGGTTTTTAATATTATGGCTTAAGAATTTTTATTTTAAAAAGCGCCTTGTACAAAAGCTATTTTCTCATCGCCTAAGAATTTACAAGTGGGTGCTACCGCTTAAGGTGAGGCTATTTAAGAATGATACAAATGAAAAAAATTAGAGTTCTACAATGTATAAGGCAAGGGCAAATTGGTGGTGGTGAAACACATCTTTTAACCCTTGTTGAAAATATTGATAGAAGCATTTACGAACCTGTTGTTTTATCGTTTACAGATGGGCCAATGATTAAAAAGCTGATAAGCATGAATATTACGACTCATGTGATCCATTCAGAAAAGCCATTTGATTTAAGGGTTTGGAAAAAAGTATCTAGTCTATTGGTAGAAGAACGGATCGATGTAGTGCATTGCCATGGTACAAGGGCTATTTCAAATGTTTTTAAAGCAGCAAAATCTTTAAATTTACCAATTATCTATTCAATACATGGATGGTCTTTTCATGACGATCAGCCTCGTTACATAAAAAAAATAAAAATTTTATGTGAACATTTTTTAACGTCCAAAGCCGATGTAAATATTGCGGTTTCTGAATCTAACAGAGCTTCGGGCACCGCTGTCATTAAATCATTAAAAGCGGTTGTAATCAACAACGGCATTAACCAACAAAAATTTAACCCCGGTAAAAATTTTAAAAATATACGGCAAGAAATTAAAGTAAACAGCTCGGCCATACTTATTATTTTTATCGCTAGGTTTACTGCGCACAAACAACCTTTAAGCCTTATAAAAGCTTTTGCAATAGCTTTAAAAAGCCACCCAGGCTTGCAATTGCTAATGGTGGGGGAAGGCGACGAAACAAGCCAGGCAAACGAGCTTGTTAAAAAGGAGCACATTGAAGATAATATCCGTTTTTTGCCTTTTAGGCAAGATGTGCCGGACCTGCTTGCAGCAGCTGATATTTTTGTGCTTCCATCTTTGTGGGAAGGTCTGCCTATTGGGCTTATTGAGGCAATGAGCATGGGCAAAGCAGTAATTGCCACAAATGTAGATGGCTCAAGAGAAATTGTAAAAAATGACTACAGCGGGCTATTGATAGAAACCGACAACCTTATCGCCAACCTAACAAAAGCAATCCTTGATTTGGCAGGCAGTAAAAGTTTAAGAGAAAAATTGTCAAGTAATGCCCTTAAAACAGTTAGCTTAAACTTTAATGCGGCTAAAATGACAAAAACAATTGAAAAGGTTTACGAAAGCCTATTACCAGCAACAACTATT
>JAYVUJ010000393.1:0-10670 GCA_043788035.1 Ferruginibacter sp.
GCAGCAAAATTAATTTCGGTAGCACCTCCGTAAATTACAGCTGGCACTTTTTCCTCAAGGCGAAGTTGGCGGGTGGCTTTTTTGCCAAATTCGGTCCTGATTTGTCCGTCGATTGTAATTGATTTCATTTGAGTTTATTTTTTATGAGGCGCGAAGGTAGACAATTAAAATGTATTTATTGCAGTTAAGAATCGAAATGGAAAAAACGGGTAATAATCAGTTCCACTGCTGGTTTGCATGGACGGCTATTTGAATAGGCTTCATTTAAAAATCGTTTATTTTAGATTGACAACTTGTAAGGGCAATTGAATTGATTGCCCCTACAAGAAACGACAACTTTTGGCATTAAAGTGCCAGGGTTAGCAACGGAAATCCTTTTTGCCGGCAGTTTTTTCAAAATCAATAGGCTACAGCGGCAAAAAGATTGTAGTGAATAGCCCGGTCGAAGGGGCGCCCAAAAATGCAACTATTTTTTATTGGCCATCCTGCTTCTTAAAAATAAGCTGTTGATGCTTTTATTTTCGAGGGCATTCCTTATAGCTATGGCAAAAAGCCCGGCGGTAGAAACTACCCTTATTTTGCCTGTTTGCGGTTTTACTGGTATTGTATCGCATACTACCAATTCTTCCAGCACGCTATTTTCAATATTTTGGTACGCATTGCCGCTTAATACCGGATGCGTGCAAAAAGCCCTTACGCTACGGGCCCCTTTTTCTTTTAATAAGCCAGCACTTTTGGCTAAAGTGCCGCCGGTATCGCAGATATCATCTATTAATACAATATCCCTGTCTACCACATCGCCAATTAATACCATGCTGGCAATTTCGTTGGCACGCTTGCGGTGCTTATCGCATATTACCATATCGCACTCAAAATAAGTGGCTATTTCCCTAATGCGGTTGGCACTGCCTACATCTGGCGCTGCAAATGTGAGGTTGGGTAACTTAAGGCTTTCTATGTAAGGGATAAAAATGGCGGAGGAATCAAGGTGATCTACCGGGATATCGAAATAGCCCTGTATTTGCGGGGCGTGCAAATCCATAGTTACAACCCTATCTGCACCAGCAGCGGTAAGCATATTGGCCACCAGTTTGGAGCCGATGGCAACCCTTGGCCTGTCTTTCCTATCTTGCCTTGCATAACCATAATATGGGATAACGGCTATTACTTTATAGGCGGATGCACGCTTGGCTGCGTCTATCATTAGCAATAGTTCCATCATATTATCTGTAGGCGAAAATGTACTCTGCACTAAAAATACATGTTGCCCGCGGATACTTTCCTGAAACTCCACCCCTATTTCGCCATCGCTAAAGCGTTGTATGTTAACTTTGCCTAAGGGCTCTCCAAACTTTTTTGCAATTGCCTGTGCAAGGTATTGAGATCCTGTACCTGAAAATATTTTAGCGTTGCTTTCCATATCAATTTATTGGTGTGTATAAAGGACTGAGAACTGCAAAACTATCATTTAATAACCTATGAAATACGTTAACCTATGGAAAATTTAAACAAACCTTCCGCATCTATTAAAAACTAGGCTGCAGATGACCGCCCAAGGGAGAAAATGCTTACCAAAAGAGCTGCTGCATTAAGTGATGCTGAACTGTTAGGTATTTTGATAAATAATGGCAATAAGGAAAAATCTGCCGTTGATATTGCGAAGGATATTTTAAAGCTGGGTGGTAATAATTTGAATGAATTAGGGAAGCTATCTTTAAAAGAAATACAAAAAGTAAAAGGCATTGGAGCAGCTAAAGCCATTACCATAGCGGCTGCGCTGGAATTGGGGAGAAGAAGGCACGCATCGGCTGCTCTGGAGAAAACTGTTATTCGCACAAGCCTTGATATTGCCCAATACCTTAGGGCAACCATTAAAGATTTTAGTTACGAAGTTTTTGCCGTGTTATTTTTAAACAAAGCCAATAAGATAAACCACTTTGAAATTATAAGCCGTGGCGGCTTAACGGGCACGGTAGCTGACCCCAGGGTGATATTTAAAATTGCAATGGAGCAAGATGCCACTTCGGTAGTTTTATGCCACAACCACCCATCTGGAAATTTAAGGCCAAGCAAAGCTGATGAAGAGCTAACGCAAAAAATAAAATTGGCAGCCCGATACCTTGATATTACTGTAATGGACCACCTTATTGTAAGTGAAGAAGGCTATTATAGTTTTGCAGACAGCAGCTTGTTATAAACTAAGCCTGCGCTGCAGGCGCACCAAATGTAAAAGGAATATCTACTGCATCCATATCTTGTATGGTGCCATTAACAGCTTCAAATTTCTTTACATTTTCTGCAATGGCCTTCATAAAACGTTTTGCGTGAAATGGTGTTAAGATGATACGGCTTTTAACTTTACTTTTAGGCGTGCCGGGCATAATGTTTACAAAATCAATCACAAACTCCGACTGGCTGTGGTTGATGATGGCTAGGTTAGCGTAAGAACCTTCAGACATTTCTTCTGAAATTTCAATATTAATTTGATTGGGCGGCTGTTGATCTGGCATTTGTAAAAACTTTTTTATAAATAAAAAATGGCTATTCCGCAAATTTAAGGAATAGCCATTGAATTCTTTTCTTATCTAGTAATTGACAAAAACTACTATTAGAAATTTTTAATATTATTTAAGGATTTGTATAATTAACGAGCGATTTTGGTAATATAATTACCGAACGACCCAGCAGATACTGTTACTTTATAGGATATCTTAAAAGTATTATCGCAAGAAGAAAAAGAACCTGCGCCTACACCTGTTATTGTTGCTGCGCCGTAAGATGGGTCAGTATATAAAAACTGTGCAGGGACCGTTGTATTAAAATTAGCCGGATCTGCCCAATCAAGGTTGATACGTATTTCTGGACCTCCGACATCCCAAAAATTACTAACAGTAATATATCCTGAAGTTGCACCCGTAGTTGTAAGGGCTCCTGAAGTTATTTCTGTTTTATATGGGCCATAGGTAGGAGAACCAGTCTGTATATCAAAGCTCTTTGTATAACTTCCTACAAAAGTTGTAGGGTCAACATCGCAATAACTTTGTAAAATAACTTTTAAAGTATCGCTAAAACCAGCTGCAGGAATAGATGGTGCTGCCAAGGTAAATACCAGGGTATCTTTACCACCACCCGAATAAGAGCCAAAAGTACCATGCAGCTTGATTGATCCAATAGCTTCTCCGGCTTTTATTGTTACAGCTTTGCCGGTTGCCGGTGTTACGACAGAATAATCGGTACCATTAACTGCTCCACTTGGAGAAGTTATATTAAAAGTAACAGTCCTATCTACATTTGATACATCAGTAGTACCAACCTGTATTATAAAGGAGTCTGCAGAAGCATTCCTTACATAATAGTTCATAAATTGAGTGTTCGATATAAAATGAGCTTGCGAAGGAGCTATCGCAGTTTCATAAGGCTTGTTTTTATTACAGCTTGTAAGCAGCGTAAGGGATATAACAGCCGACAAAACTATGTTGCTTATTTTTTTCATAAATTTTATTTAATTTTTAAAGATGAATTATAGACTAAATAATTCTATTGATTATTGATACCCATCATTTTGTGTCATATTAGGGTTTAATAATACTTCAGACCGTGGTATTGGCATTACAAAACGAAAATTGTCTGCAGCCAGGGTTTGCCAAGCAATATTTGCATCACTTGCATTTCTCTGCACTGGTAAATTATTACGTTTTAAGTCCCAAAAACGGAAGCCTTCAAAAGCAAGTTCTTTAAACCTTTCATTCAAAACTGCAGTTATTAGGTCACTGGCACTTGCAAATGTTTCATTAGTATAAGGTACAATACGTGATGCCCTCAATGTATTGAGGTCTGCACTGCCCGAGCCTAAATCCGGGCTTGTATTTTTTGCATAAGCTTCGGCACGTAGAAGGTACATTTCTGCAATGCGGCAGGCTTTCATGTCAACAATCCTTCCGCCACGGGTAGAAGTATAGAATTTTTTTACATAATTAGTACCGGAAGCATTTCCTATAAAAATACTTTTACGAATATCAGTGGCGTCATAAGTTGCTACTAATTTATCTGATAGAGAAATATAATATTGCCCTCCGGTTGTTGTCCAAAGACTTCCCACAGAAGCATCATTACTATATCGAATCCGAAATAACGTTTCATTAAAATTATCATCGGTCCATATTCCGGCAAAGACTGAGCCGGTGACCAAAGGCTTTACTGCCGAATTAATTACTTCTGTACTATACGTAATTGCTGCGGCGTAGTTTCTTTTATATAACGCTACCCTTGCCTGGTAAGCAGCAATGTTTACTCTATTCATTACTGTATCCTTAAATGCACCTACAGCCACATCAGACAATAAAGCTTTGGCATCATTTAAATCTTTTTCCACTTGTGTAATTACCTCTAGCATGGTGTTACGGGCTGGCTTGCCGTAAGCAGAAGAAATTAGCAATATTGGAACACCCTTTGCTTCTACAGCATCAAAATTTTTAGAATACGCCTGTAATAATCCAAAATGAGAAATGCCTCTTAATGCCAGTAATTGACCTTTTAAGATATTACGCCTTGGCTCTTCAGCAGCGGTTGCTGTAACTGTAGGCACATATGGCAAAACCCTGTTTACCTGATCAATTACAGCATAATAAGCACCCCAGGCGCCAGTAACATCACCTCCAGAAGTGGCATCTGAGTTATACTGATAGCGGTAACTAAGAGCTCCTTGCCCTGCATTATCTGGCCCAAGTTTAGCTTCGTCAGAAAGCAAGGCACTAACATATATATCATTTAGATAAGCGCCTCCGTAACGGCCATAAGCTTCGTTCGTTCCTAATTGGATATCATTCATACTCAAAAAAGCATTGGCATCACTAAAAGTATCTGTTGGTTGAAGGTCAAGCTGCTTTTTACAACTGCTACTACCTACCAAAACAATAAAAGCAACTATTAAATATTTATTTAATTTCATAATATGTTCGTTATTGATAATTTAAAATGTAACATTTAACCCTGCTGTAATTGCCCGTGGGTTTGGATATTCACTAATGTTAAGGTTTGTGGCTCCAGCTTCAGGATCCCTTCCTCTCCATTTTGTCCAAAGAAAAAGATTGGTTCCCTGTACAAAAAACCTTGCGGCAGAAATAAACTTCATCTTCTCAACTGTATTTTTACTAAGGTTGTAACCTAAGGTAACATCCCTTAACCGCATAAAAGAGGCATCATGTATCATTTCTGAACTAAAATTAACACCATATAAAGGGCTAGGCGTGGTTGCTATATCACCTGGTTTTTTCCAGAAATTTAAAGCAGCTGACTGGTTATACCCTGATGCCAGGAACCCTGCTGGGTTTTCAAGGAAATATTGAAGGTTATCAAATTTATTGCCACCTCTCTGCCAGCTAAACAATGCAGATAGATCGAAACCTCCATAACGAAAGGTAGTACCAAAACCACCTTTCCATGGAGCTTCCCAAGTACCAAATTTTTGAACGTATGGAGCGTTATTGATATCGGTTGTTAAGCTTCCTGTAGCTGTTACATACAAACCAGCCCCTGTTGCAGCATCAACACCCGCCCACTCTGGCTGATAGTGAGAACCAATTGGTTTGCCTACAGCTATTAATTCAGTGCCTTGTTCAAAAGATTTTTGGTTTCCCAGGTCTAATACCCTGTTCCTGTTATATGCTCCGTTAGAGAAGATAGTCCACACTAATTTTTTGCTCCTTATAACTTCTACATTAATATTCCATTCAATACCCTTGTTCTGTAATTTTCCAGAATTGATATTTACGAAAGCACCATTGCCATAGCCTGCAGTTGCAGATAGTGGCTGTTGAACGAATAAATCAACCGTACGTTTATCGTATACGTTTACATCACCATAAATCCTGCCTTTCAACAATTCAAAATCAATCCCAATATTCGCAACATTTGTTTTTTCCCATTTTAAAGCGGGGTTACCCGCGTAATTGGAATATATTGTATTTAACCCAGAGTAATTGCCCTGAGTATAGGTTGCCTGGTAAGGATAACTGAAACCGGGGAAGTTATTAGAGTTTCCTGAAGAGCCATAACTACCTCTTAACCGCAAAGCGCTGATAACCGATGAACCTTTAATAAAATTTTCTTTAGCTATATCCCAAATACCACCTACAGAGTAAAATCCTTGCCATCTTGTTGCAGTAGGTAATTTTGAAGACCCATCATTTCTATAAGAACCGGAAATTGTATATTTTTCATTATAAGTATACCTTGCTATTGCCAAACCAGATAGTAAAGTATTTTGGTATTTTGGAGTTGGTTGAGATGAGATGCCACCAATAACAGCATAATATTGATTAACCGCATTACCTTGGGTTATTGCTGCAATTGTATTAGGCCTTTTTGGATCTACACCATAACCTATGAAAGAGAAATTTTTATCAACTTCTTTTACAAATTCGCCTAACACCGTTACTTCTACATCATGTTTTTCAGCAAATACATTTCTGTAGCTAACAGACGGCCTTACATTTCCAGTTAAAAACCTATCGAAGGTTTCATTTTGAAAACCAGATTTTCCAGTAATACTTGTTGAAGATTTTCTATTATACGCCAGTGGGCTTCCGTAATTTGATCCCTGCGTTTCTCTAAAATCAATACCCGCTGTTAATGCTGCTGTTAATTGATTTGTTATTTTATACGACATAGTTGTAGAAATAGTTGCCTTTAACTGAACACTACTGTTTTCATCAAAAGAAGTTAAATCTAATTGGTTTGCACCTATGTATTTAGTGCCTGTACCTGTTGCAAAGGTACCATTGGCATTACGCACTTTTGCGTATGGAGCAACTAATGCAGAAGAGGTAAAAGGATTACTTGTATTAAAGTCTGAGCTTTGCTGAAAATTTCTTTTTGTATAACCAAGGTTTGACGAAAGCGATAAAGTAAATTTATCATCCGCATAATCAACGTTATTCCTAAAAGTAATTCTTTTTTGATCTGACCTGAGAGTAGTACCGTCTTCATTATACAAATCAAGACTGCTATAGATACGTGTTTTACCTGATCCGCCTGAAAGCGTTAATTGATGGTTACTAAAATTACCTTCTTTAAATATTTGATTACTCCAATCAGTATTTATTTTGGATAGAGAATCATAAACAAGTGCTTCTGATGCCTGGGCTCCTGGCGTTAAGCCTGCGTAACGAGGATTTAATTTAGAGTAAAAATAGCCAGGAAGATTATCTGCACCAGAGCCAACTATTAAGCCATAATCTTCTTGTGCTTTTAATAACTGTGCTGTATTCATTGATTTAAAAGCAAATTCAGGCTTTGCTTTTCTACCAACTTGTACATTATACCCTAATTTCATTTTACTTGCGGTACCTCTTTTAGAAGTAAGTACAATAATGCCTGCAGACCCTCTTGAACCGTATAAAGCTGTTGCAGAAGCGTCTCTTAACACATCGACAGATGCAAAGTCATTAGCGTTTAAGCTCTGAAATACATTTTTTTCAATTTGGATACCGTCTAAAATATAAAGAGGATCAGAATCTCCATTAATAGAACCAGTTCCGCGAATAATAATAGTTGATGAACTACCTGGAGCACCACTGCTTGTAAGTGCCATTACCCCTGGTACCCTGCCTTGTATTAATTGGTCAAAAGAACCAACTGGCTTGTCATTAAGTAATTTGGAATCAATTTTTGTAGTAGCTCCTGTAAATTCAGATTTTTTAACTCTGTTAATACCAGTAATTACAACTTCATCTAAACTTTTTGAACTTGATGTTAAGGATAAAGAGTAACTGTTTTTTGGTCCAATGTTAAGCGTTTGCGATGCAAAACCTGTAGACGTTACTTCAAGCTGTTTAGCACCAGAAGGGATACTCAAAGAATAACTCCCATCAGATTTTGTAGTAGTTCCCACAGTTGTTCCTTTTACAACTACAGAAACATTTGGGACAGGCGCACCTTTTTCATCGGTAATAGTGCCGGTTATAGTTTTTTGTGCAAATAACTGCCCTGATGAAAATAGCAGGATAATGCATAAGTAAATAAATTTCTTCATAAGCGTTAATAAGTTTGTAACTTTTAAAAATGATTGGATTGGTTTAAATAAAAAATAATTTTATTTACTAAAAATATATTATTTGCCTGATTTGATAACATTCAACAGATGGTAAACTTTTTTTCGGAAGAGTTATGTAAAATCACAAAGTGACTACATAAAAAAATACTCAGGTAAGTACAACGGTAAAGATTACTGTGCATTATCATTTGCAATATTGGTTTATTCTAAAAATATTAATCTAAAATAATTGTTAAGAAATGGCCTTATAAATATAATGATGATGACAATTCTTTATAGATTATCGCTGCATTAAAAAAATATATTTTTAAAATTGATACTGCAACTGGATTTTTATTTCTGTCTTTTTATTGCCTTTAATTTCATCAAGCCCAGTACCAACAATGGTTTGATCTTTATAAACAGTCTGAGCAACCCGAAACCAAAAAGACAATTTCTTATTTATGTCATAATTTACATTTAAATAGTACCGAACGCCTTTGCCATAAAACACCAGTATGGAATAACTAAATAGCACATCGTTTTCAAAGGCATATAAACGGCTGTCATAGCCTTCAGTTTCAAAGTATTGCAAGCGAAAATTTCCTGAATATTTTTTTCTGGAAGGCGTAAACAAAATATCAGCATAAGATAAAAATCCAGTTTGTGCACCGTCGCCTTTTTTATCAAACCAAACCATTTCAACCCGGTTACGCAATGTTATTTGGGCGTTTAATTTATAATTTACTTGTGTCCTTAAATTTTGTCTGGGTTATCAATAACTGTTGTTACTGTTTGGCCATAAGGGTTGTAATTTTTTGATTTAGTTTCCGTGCGGTAACGTACATACATTTCCAATTGTTTATTTGGTTTGTAAGTAGCTCCTAACAAATAATCTGCTCCAACAGAAGGTGCATTTACCAGGTATTTAAGCCATGGAAATTTGTAAAAATCCGCATAAGCATCTATCCGCCAAAAATCATTTGGGCGTATGCTGATACCGGCGTACATACCTTTTTCATTGTTAGGAAAAGTGTTTTCCGTAAAAGCATTGGTATAAAAAGATTGGTATTTCGACGAAATATTCCTATACAGCAAACTCATATCAACCTTGCTATCTACGCTGATAACCAATCCGTTTACAAAAGCTTTATTAAAATTACTAGTGATAGCAGCCTCGCCAAAAAAATGCAGGTTCCTAAAAGTGTAGCTGTAATCAATGCTATAATTGCCGTTAGTTTTTCCCGAAATTGCATACAGTTTATAGGGGCTTTGCTGCTTATTGATGGGCAGTTTAAAATGATACGGATAGCATTTACACCCAGGTGCCAGTTATTTTTATTACAGGCAATATTACCTCCAAAGGCAAGCTGCTGCTGCACTCCCTTATCATCCGTTTCGCTCTTTGTGCGGTGCAGGCAAGATGTTTGCAAAGAAGAAATATAATCCTCGTTATTGAGGGTATCTGCTACAAAATTTGCATCTATGCGTTTGTAAGATGCAAACAAAGTTGCCTCCACATTATTTTTGGCGATGGTAATTCCAAAGCCACGATGAAAGTTTACTTCGCCGGCAGAATTATATGGCCGCAAAACCGCTAGTTGCCGTTTAATATTGGTAACATCCGACCCTTTTTTAAAAGCCAGTCTTTGCCATTGCGTAAGTCCCTGCCCCATGTTAACAGTAAAATCGCCCAGGGCCAACGACTTTATAAAGCCCACATTCCTTATAAATAAATGGGCAGAGTAAAAATCGAACCCTTGCTTTTGAGCGCCTTTAAAAAATTGCTCACCAGCGTCCTTTTCGCCTGAAACGCCGTACTGTAGCAGGTTTTTGTATTGATACTTATATCCTACAAATAATTTTTATGGCAAGCCAGGGTAAAAATTTGTTGCGGTAGATGCATTTAGTTTATACCCTTTCGATTTTTCCAGCATCTGCGTTGCCCTAATCAAAATTGTATTAATACCATCCTTTAACCTCTCTTTCAACGAATTAAACACTTGTAGTTTACTACTTACGGCAATAAATGGCCGCAATCTTTGCAAAGTCCTTACAGTCCAGCCTGGCACGGCTTGCAGTTCGTAAATATCAATAAAATTGCCAAAAAATTTGCGGTAAGCGATAAGGTTTTGTATTTGCATGGGCGATAAAATACTCAGTTCCTTCAACAAAGTAGCATCAGCGGTATTAAGGTTGATGGGCTCATTTAAAAACTGCTGCATCTGTTGTAAAAAAGAATCATCGTCTGTTTCGTTATCATCATTATTTTCAGTGGCAGCTTCCAACTGCTGCTCTGTTATGCTGGAAGGCACTTGAGCAAATAAGTGCTAGGGAAATGACGAAAATATAAGCAGGTACAAAAATTTCATAATAGTTGTGCAGGGTTGAGTTTGGTATTTTAAAGGCTTTCAGTAGTGGCAACAGCAATGGGCTTATTAAAATTTTTCAAAAGTAGCCCCGGCGATAAGCCTAGTTGCGGATGGTAACAGCCAGTAACATCTAGCCTAAAATTGCTCCAGCTTAAGCCAAAACCTGCATAACCGGTAGATGTTGCGGAAGCTATGCCCACCCTTGCAAAAAATTGTTTAGCAAACTGATATTGTATGCCTGTATGCACATCCACAGGATATTTTTC